>LJUF01000195.1 GCA_001303665.1 Phycisphaerae bacterium SM23_33
GGGGATAACAGGCTGATCGCCTCCGAGCGTCCATAGCGGCGAGGCGGTTTGGCACCTCGATGTCGGCCCATCGCATCCTGGGGCTGAAGGCGGTCCCAAGGGTTTGGCTGTTCGCCAATTAAAGCGGTACGCGAGCTGGGTTCAGACCGGCGTGAGCCAGGTCGGTCCCTATCTGCCGTGGGCGTAGGAATCTTGAGGGGATTCTTCCTTAGTACGAGAGGACTGGGAAGAACTGACCTCTGGTGTACCAGTTGTCGCGCTAGCGGCACGGCTGGATAGCTATGTCGGGAAAGGATAACCGCTGAAAGCATCTAAGCGGGAAGCCCACCCCAAGATGAGGATTCCATGTCCCGATTCGTCGGGACGAGAGCCCCCTGGAAGACGACCAGGTTGATAGGCCGGAAGTGTAAGGCGCGAAAACGCCTCAGCTAACCGGTACTAACGGGCGATTGCTTGATCACATTTATCACGGGCCCCAAGGCCCGCCACCGCCCTGGCGCGGTGAACCTTCCGCTGCTGACCCTGTGAATCGATAACCCGTGTCGTCCGGCCTGCCGGCCGGGCGGCGCTGTGGCGGTGTCCATACGCTGCGGGAAACACCTGTTGGGCTCCCACGGGTGATTCGTTGCCCGCGGGAGTCCTTCCATCCCGAACACAGAAGTGAAGACGCAGCGGCCGATGATACTCGCAAGGGGAAAGTAGGTGAACGCCGCCTTCCACGAAAAAAGCCAACCGAAAGGTTGGCTTTTTTCGTGCGCCGCTTGCGGTACAATCCACCCCGCCAAGCAGCCATTTTGGAAAGGTCAGGCCATGTACGAGAAAGCACGCAAAGAAGGCTCGGTGCGGTTCAGGTTCCGTCCGTCCGAGGGGACGCGAAGGGCGGCCGTGGCGGGCGACTTCAACGGCTGGAAACTCGCCCCCATGCGCCGGCAGAAGGACGGGTCGTTCGCGGCCACGCTGGCCGTTCCGCCGGGGCGCTACGAGTACAAGTTCCTGATCGATGGAGATTGGGTCCACGATCCGGATGTGCCCGAAGTGGTGATGAACTGCTACAGAACGTTCAACTCGGTGGCAGTCGTTCGATAGCTGTGGCGCGGCCTGCTGAAGGTGTGATTGCGGCGTTTCGGGCCTGGGAACGGGGCATGCCCTTCGGAAAGCCGCCGGCAGGTCCCGGGTGAAACGGGTCGTTCCCTGATAGGAGACTGTGATGCCTTCCCAGAGGCCGGGGCCGAGGTCGGCCAGGCAGCCGGAGGTGTGCCGCGCCGACGCCGCGCGGGTCCTTATGGCCGGTGACGAAATGGCCCGCGTGTACTTCTGGACGGATCGGCTAGTCTTCAGCGTTACGGAAATTCCTCCCGGCGGCCGCAGCTCTCGCGACCCCGGACACAAGGGGGCCGACGAGGTCGCGTACGTCATCAAGGGCACGCTGGTGATTGAGTTCCCCAAGCTTCAGCGCTGGGAGCACCTGGGGCCGGGCGACGCCATCGTCATCCCCGAGAACCAGCCGCACACCGCTATCAACCCCGGCGGCGAGCTGGCCGTGAGCGTCTGGGCCACCGCCCCGCAGCTCGGCTACGAAATCGAAGACCTGACCGGCGTGCCCTCGCCAAAGGGGGACTCGTGACCATGGATCAGGCCGCGCTGGACATCCGCTCCAACCTCTCGGCCGCTCGCATGGCCGAGGACGTGAAGGCGCTGATTGCCTGCGCCCCGCGGCACGCCGGCACGGAAAACGAGCACCGGGCAGCGGCGTACGTGCAGCAGCAGTTCGGAGCCGCCGGCGTGAAGGTCCGCCCCGAGCGAGTGGAGGGCATCCGCGCCTGGAAGCTCAACGACTGCCGCGTCCGCCTCGTCGAGCCCGTGCGGCAGGAGCTGACCGCCATCGCCCTGCTGGGCTCGTCCTCCACTCCGCCGGCCGGCACGGTGGCCGAACTCGTGTACGTGGGCAGGGGCACGATGGCGGATTTCGCCGCCGCCGACGTGGCCGGCCGGTTCGTCATGCGCGACCCCCCGCGGGCGCTGATGCTGGACAACGCCTCCGACCAGACCGCCCCGCAAGGCCCGACGGAGATGATGATCCAGCGCGGGGCCGCCGGCTTCGTGGAACATTCCCGGCTGCTGGGGCGGATCCTGCAGATGCCGCTGCTGTCCGGCCCGCAGGGGCTGCCCGTCCCGGCCGTCGCCGTCACCTACGAGGACGGGCAGTACCTCAAGGAGCTGCTCCGCGAATGGTACGCCGTGCCGCGCGGCTTCAAGCGCCGCGACGAACACGTGCCGGTCAAGCTCAACCTTCAGGTCGATGCCGACAGCTCCCCCAGCTACGGCCTTAACGTCATCGGCCGGATCGACGGCGCCTCCCGGCCCGACGAAATCGTCTGCCTTGTCGCCCACCACGATAACGCCAACGGGCCGGGCGCCTGCGACAACGCCGCCGCCGTGGCCGTCAATCTCGAGACCGCCCGCACGTTAGCCAAGATGCCGCCGCCGAAACGCAGCATCGAGTTCCTCTCCCCCACGGGCGAGGAGTACGGCGAGGTCGGCTCGGCCGCCTACGTGAGGGAGTATGTCCGGCCCGACCCCTCGCGGTTCGTGGGTACGCTGGTGCTGGACATCATCGGCAACGGCGACCACCTGTACTACGTCACCGAGTCCGTCTGCCTGGGCAAGCTGGTCCGCAACGACCCGCAGCTGAACGCCAAGCTCTGCCGCGTCTGCGACCGGCTGGGCTACGTCATCGAGCCCACGCCGCTGGAATACGCCAGCGACGACGGGCCCTTCCTGCTGGCCGGCACGCCCACCTCGTACCTGGCCAAGCTCATCTCCCCGAGCTGGCCCTGGCTGCACACCTACATGGACGACTTCGAGGTGGTGGACCTCAACGGGCTGACCGTGGTGGCCGAGATCGCCGCCAACACCATCTGGCGGATCGCCAACGAGTAGTCCCCGTGGCCGACAGGCCACAGGAATAGAAAACGGAGACTGCACATGACGCGAATCATTCTACCGGTGATCCTCATGACGTCGGGGCTGGCACTGGCGGCCGAACTGGAGATCGCCAAGGAAATCGTTACCCGAAGCGATTCCCTCAAGGCCGTGCTGAAGCTGCCCGCGGCCGCGACCGGCCGGGGCACGCTCACCCTCACCTGGACCGACAGCTACGGCCGCACGGTGGCCGTTGAGAAAAAGACGGTGCAGGTGGCCGGCAGGGAGCTGCCCCTCACGCTGCCACTGGCCCGGGCCGTTGCCCTTCAGAACTTCCTGCAGGCCGAGCTGACCGTCGGCCAGACCGTGCTCCGCGCCCCCAAGACCGAGTTCGTCGTCACGCCAGAGCTGCCCGGCTGGGACGATTACCAGATCATCATGTACAACGCCTACAGGCCGAATCAGCAGATGGCCCTTCGGGACGTGGGCATCACGGCGGGCAAGATCTCCAGCGGCGGCGCCCGGACGTGGACCGGCGGCAAAGCCTGGTACGAATGCGATTACCGCTTCTACGTCGACCAGATTTCCACGTTCTTCTACGCCGCCTACCACACGCCGCAGCAGCGGCCCAAGAACAGGATGTACACCGAGGCCAAGGCCGCCTACGTCAAGGACCGCACCAGCAAGAAGCCCTTTTACCGCCAGCCGTGCTTCCACGACAAAGAGGCGCTGGAGCAGGCGATGAAGAACCTTCAGACCACGGTGCGGATGCAGATGCGCCTCCGGCCGTTCTTCTACGCCCACACCGACGAGGGGGGCGTGGCCGACCTGGTGGCGGCGTGGGACTTCTGCTTCGACCCGCGGACCTTGGCGGCCATGCGGAAGTGGCTCATCCAGCAGTACGGCTCGCTGGAGGGAATCAACAAGCAGTGGGGCACGGACTTCAAGAAGCTCGATGACGTGGTGCCGTTTTCCACCGACGAGATGATGGCCCGCGGGGATGACAACTTTTCCCCCTGGGCCGACCACCGCCGGTTCATGAACCAGACCTTCGCCGACGTGATCCGCGCCGGCACCAAGGCGGTGCAGGAAACCGACCCCAACGCCCGGGCCGGGCTGGTGGGCTGCCAGATGCCCTCCGCCTTCGGCGGCTACGACTACTGGCTGCTCTCCCAGGCCATGACCGCCATCGAGCCGTACAACATCGGAAACAACCGGGAAATCTGGCGCTCGTTCGCCCCGGACAAACCCGCCGTCACCACGGCCTTCGGCTTCGGCGACATGGAGGTCTGGCGGCTGTGGCACCAGTTCCTCCACGGCGACCGCGGGATCATCATCTACGACGAGCAGAACCGCTACCTCGACGCCGACGGCAGGCCCACCAGGCTGGGGGCCGCCATCGCCCCGACCTACAAGGAGCTGACCGGCGGGCTGGGCAAGCAACTCGCCTACATGAAGCGCGTCAACGACCCCGTGGCCATTCACTACTCGCATCCTTCGATTACCGCCCACTGGATGTTCGAAGTCCGTCCCGGCGGGAAGAACTGGGTCGGCCGCTCCAGCAGCACCGAGCGGAAGAGCTCCGAGTTCCTTCGCCTGCGGGAATCGGTCGTCAAGCTTCTCGAGGACAACCTGCGGCAGTACTACTTTGTCTCCTACGGCCAACTGGAGAACGGCGCCTTCGACAAGATGGACGCCAAGGTGCTGATCCTGCCGCAGTCGATCGCCATGTCCAAGGCCGAGTGCGACGCCGTCCGCCGCTTCGCGGCCCGCGGCGGGACGGTCGTCGCCGACTGCCGCACGGCCCTGATGGACGAGCACTGCAAGCTGCTGGCCAAGGGGCAACTGGACGACCTGTTCGGGATCGAGCGCGGGGACATGAAGTTTGCCCCCGGCAAGCCCGGGCTGCGCCTGGAGCCCGGCCCTGCGGAGGTCGTGGCGATGCGGGCCTGGGAGCACCTGGAGCAGAGCAACCTTCGAGCGGCAGAGCCGGGAGTCCGGGCGGCCGACGGGAGTGTAGTCCGATACCGTGACGCCGACGGGACACCCGTTGGGATTGTCCGGAAGCACGGCACAGGCAGGAGCGTCTACCTGAATATGGTTCTGACGGACTACCACCGCTGGCGGCTGAAGCCGCCCGAGGACGAACCGGCTCGCCGATTGATCGGGTCTATCCTCCAGCACGCCGGCGCGGGCGTGCAGTATCGGCTGCTGGACAAGGACGGCGCCATGATGGTATCCGGTCTTCCCGGCCTCGAGCTTCACCCCTGGCGATGCGGCGACCTGCGCATCCTGGGCCTCCACCGCAACTACCAGCTTCGCGTCTCGGAGCTGGGCCCGCCGGAGTATCAGAGCCAGGCCGCCCTGGAAAAGCCCATGAAGCTGAAGGTGGCCTTGGACCGCCCCTGCGCCGTCTACGACCAGCGTGCGGGCAAGTTGCTCGGCCAGACCGACGGCGTGACCGTCGAGGTGCCGAAATACGAGCCCGTGGTGCTGGCCATCCTGCCCGAGCCGGTCGAGGGCCTGTCCATTTCGGCCCCGGCCGGGGCGAGGCGCGGCGAGCTGGTCACTGCGGGGCTGAAGCTCAAAGCCCCGAAGCTCGGCGACACCCACGCCTTCCGGGTGGGCGTGATCGGCCCGGACGGCAAGGAGCTGCGCGCCTTGACCCGGACCCTGGCCGCCCCGAGGAACGCGACCACCTGGGAGGTCCCGATTGCGGTCAGTGACCCGGCGGGCGAGTACACGCTCAAGGCCCGCGACATCGCCACCGGCACCGCCGGGGCGATGACTTCCCGCGCCTGGTGTGCCGGCGCTGCGATGCAATGGCGTTGAACGACGCCGCCCGCCCGGCGTGGTCGGCCGAGGACGGCAGCCGGGGCGACAACCCCGTCTTCATCCAAGGCAGGCCCTGCTGGCGGCGATATGCCCCCGGCGGCTGGGTGACGATGCTGGACGTGCACAACTGCCGCGACTTCTACGAGTTCTGCAGGCGAAACG
This sequence comes from Phycisphaerae bacterium SM23_33, assembly GCA_001303665.1. Taxonomy (GTDB): domain Bacteria; phylum Planctomycetota; class Phycisphaerae; order SM23-33; family SM23-33; genus SM23-33. The sequence continues at coordinate 5,920 of LJUF01000195.1, forward strand.
ATCTGTCCTGTCCGGAATGACGCTCCCGGCGGGGCCTGGGCTCCGGCCGCCGGCCGGGCGGCTATAGCCGCAATCTGAGCCGCTGGCCGTCCCGCTCCAGCACGACGTGGTACTTCTGGATCTCCACGACCCTCGCCCCGTCCACTTCGTCGCTCACCGAAACCAGGTGGTCGTTGATGATGGCGTGGGCCTCGTCCCCGGACCGCAGGATCCCACCCAGCTTGAAGTCGTTCGGGTCGAGCGGCTTGGCCTGGACCTCTTGGGTCGTCGGCGGCGGCGTGGGGTTGGTGGGCGGGGCTGCCGGCAGCGGTATGACGGCGGCGACCTGCGTCGTGGGAGTTGGCGGAGGCTGGTAGCTCGCCACCGCGAAAAGCGTGCGCTCGATGCTGGACTCCGCCGCCGTCCCCTCACGCACCGGCCGGAGGACGAACTGGGTCGGCTCGACCTCCGACTGCTCGGTCCCGGCCCACGGGGCGCCGGGGTGGCTGGCCCGGGCCTGCGGCGGGACCTTCTCCTCCGGCGGCAGGGCGAAGTACGTCACGACCGTCACGCTGGCCAGCAGCAGAACGGCCACGAACAAGGCCGCCCGCAGGCCGGATCGCCTCTCGCGCGATGGCGCCGGCACGTCCGTGACCGGCATCATGTCGGGCGTGTCAGCCGGGGGCTCGACCGCCGGTTCGCTGCTGGGGACGCCGCGGCGCTGCCTCTGGGTTTCGGCCCGCTTAAGGGCTTCGTTGATCAGGCTCATCAGGCGGCCTCCTTCAGCTCGCGAACGGCCAGTCGCACCAGTTCGCTGTCGATGTAGCTGGTTCCCCTGACGTACCCGGCCAGCAGCGACTTGTCGCAGAGCGCATTGATGAGCCGCGGCGTACCGCCCGAATGCCGGAAGACTTCCTCCGCCGCATCGTCGGCGAAGCGCAGGGTGCTCTTGGCCCCGGCCACGTACAGCCGGTAGCGGATGTACCGGGTCGTCTCCTCCAGGCTCATCGGGCGGAGGTGGCAGCGCACGATGATCCGTTGGTCGAGCTGCCGCAGCCCGGGGGAGCGGAGCTTCCGGCGAAGCTCAGGTTGGCCCACCAGGACGATCTGGAGCAGCTTGCGCGAGTTCGTCTCCAGGTTGCTCAGCAGCCGGGTCATCTCCAGCATCTCGGCCGACATGTCCTGGGCCTCGTCGATGATCAGCGCCGCCTCCCGCCCCGAGGCGCTGGCCCCCAGCAGGAACTGGTTCAGCAGGCTGATGGATTCGAGCCGGCCGCCACCGCGGCTCTCCAGGCCGAATTCCTCCACCACTGCCCGCAGAAGCTGTGGCCCGCTGAGCATCGGATTGAGGATCAGCGCCGTGTTGTGGGTCATCTCCAGCGATTCCAGCAGCTTCCGGCAGAGGGTCGTCTTGCCCGTGCCCACCTCTCCGGTCAATAGGGCGAAGCCCTGGCCCTGCCGCACGCAGAACAGCAGGTGGTTCAGCGCCGTGCGGTGCTGATCGCTCATGTAAAGGAACTTCGGATCGGGAGTTACGTTGAACGGCATTTCCGTCAGGCTGTAATGCTCTGTGTACATTCTGCAATCCTTACCCGAGTTTCCAGACCAGCGCGAGAAAGCGCCTGAATCCTTTCCCGCCTGGTATCGGCTTGCTTCCGGGCCGACTTAATCAACAAAGTCACGTTATTTGTTACAGACGGAATATCGCGACAGCGGGGGCCGGCCGGCACCGGCCAGCCGGCAAACGAAATGCCGCCCTTCGCTTGGCGGCGGAACGGCCGCCGTGTAGATTATGGACGCCCAACATGAGCAGCCCCCCGAAGCCCGGCATCGAGATCCTCCGCCCCCCGGCAGGGCGGCAGTTCACCTGCGCCCTGCTGGACTTCGACGGCACCATCAGCCTGATCCGCCAGGGCTGGCAGGACGTGATGATCCCGATGATGATGAAGGTGCTTTCCGGCCTGGACCACGGGCTGAGCGAATCGCAGCTTCACGACCTCATCCGGGAGGACGTGACGGTCCTGACCGGCCGGCAGACCATCTATCAGATGATCCGCCTGGCCGAGCGGGTGCGGCAGTTCGGCGGCACGCCGGCTGAGCCGCTGGAGTACAAGCGCGAATACCACCGCCGCCTGATGGCCAGGATCGCTCACCGCCGCCAGGGGCTGGCCCGCGGCGAATGCCCGCCCGATACGATGATGCTGGCCGGGGCCAGGCCGATGCTCGAGGCCCTGCGGACGCGAGGATTAAAGCTCTATCTGACCAGCGGCACGGATGAGCCCTACGTCGTCGAGGAGGCCCGGCTGCTTCAGATCGCCCAGTATTTCGACGGCGGCATCTACGGCGCCCGGGACGACTACAAGACCTATTCCAAGGCCGCCGTCGTCCGGCGCATGCTAAGCGACAACCGCATCGCCGGGCCGGACCTGCTGGGGATTGGCGACGGGTTCGTGGAGATTGTCAACGTCCGCGAAGTCGGCGGATATGCGGTGGGGGTGGCCAGCGACGAGGCCCGCGGCGGCGGAAGGGCCGATGCGTGGAAAAGAGATCGCCTCATCCAGGCGGGGGCGGATATGATCGTCCCCGACTTCGCCAACCTGGAAGGCATTCTGGAAGTGCTGTTCGGCCCCGGGAGCTAGCCGTGCCGAGTGAAAAGGAGAAATTCGTCGAGGACCTGCTGGGCCGGATGACGCTCGCCGAAAAGGTCGGCGGCTGCATCACCTTCGAGTTCTGCGGCACGCTCGTGGACAGCCACGCCTGCGACAAGATCCTTCGCCATCACTGCGCGGGGCTGCGGATCACCCCGCACATCTACACGGAAGAGCCCTACGGCACGCGGCTGCTGACCAGCGGGGGGGCGGTTCAGCGGCTCAGCCCGTATGCCGGCCCGCGCCAGTACGCGGCCATCCTGAATCGCGTCCAGCAGATCGCCCTGGGCGGCCGGCTGGGCATCCCGCTGTATTTCTCCTCGGACCAGGAGGGCGACTACAGCCAGGACGTGGCCCGCGGAGGCGTGCACCTGTTTCCCTCGCAGATGGGCATGACCGCCGCGGGGGATGAGCAGTTGGTCTACAACGCCTACCGCGGCGTCGCCCGGCAGCAGCGGGCCGTCGGCGTGCGGATGCTGCACACGCCCTGCCTGGACGTGAACGTCGAACCGGATAACCCCGAAATCTGCACCCGCAGCTTCGGCGACGACCCCCATGCCGTCAGCCGGATGGCCTTGCAGCAGATGCGGGCCTTCCGCGACGAAGGCGTCATCGCCACCGCCAAGCACTTCCCCGGGCGGGGCAACTCCAAGGTGGACGTGCACTTCGAGGCCGACGTGTTCCCCGGCGACCGCCGGGAGCTGGAAGAGATACACCTGGCGCCGTACCGGGCGCTGATTGCCGCAGGGCTGCCGGCCGTCATGACCGCCCACACCATCTACCCGGCGCTGGATGCGGACCACTGGCCGGCGTCGGTCTCGCGGCGGATCACGACCGACCTGCTCCGCAGCGAGATGAACTTCAGCGGGGTCATTACGACCGACGCCATCGGCATGAAGGGCGTGATGGACCGCTTCAGTTGCTATGGGGAGGCGGCCGCGGCCGCCATCGCCGCCGGGGCGGACCTGGTGCTGGCCAAGTGCGATGCCGCCCGGCGCGACGAGGTCTACGACTGGATCAGGAGATACGTCGAGGACGGGCGGATTCCCATGCACGAGCTCGACGCCCACAACCGCCGCGTCCTGGGCCTGAAGTACGAGTACGGCCTGTTTTCCGCCCCGCTGGTCGACGCCGAAATGGCCGACGGGCCCATCCGCGACCCGGCCGTGGCCGATCTCTGCCGCACCGTCGCCGCCAAGGCGTCCATCCTCGTCCGCGACGAGGCCGGCCTGCTGCCCCTCTCGCCCGATACCCCGGTGCTCGTGACCCAGCAGCGCTGCGACCTGTACCAGAACAAGGCCAACGACGTCTGGTATCATCCGAACATGCTTCAGGAGTTCGTCCGGCAGCACGCGCGGACGGTCTACGACTACGAGACGGAGCTGGAGGTCACCGCCGAGGACGAGCGGGCCGTCCTGGCCCTGGCGGAAAAGGCCCAGGTGGTCATCGTCCTGTGCGCCTTCTGGCGGAGCTTGCCGACGAATGCCGAACTGGTGCAGAAGCTGGCCGCGGCCGGCAGGAAGGTGGTCGTCGTGTCCAACACGCCGTACCCGATGAGCTGCCCGGCGGCGGCCGGCACGCTGCTCGTGACGTTCTCGGCGATGCCGGAGAGCCTCCGGCACGCCGCCGCCGTCCTGTACGGCAAGGCGGCCTGCGAGGGCGGCTGGCCGCTGAAGACCTTCCGCCTGAAAGGATAGGAGCGGCGCGGCGACGCCGCCGATGCCGCCCGCGGAGCCTCAAAAGGATGGCCAGCAGGTATGAGATGTTCGATCCGGCCCGGCTGCGGCTTCGCCCGCTGGGCGAGCGGGAGCACCTGACGCATCTTTCCGATTTGCTCCAGGTGGGGCAGGTCGATCAGCCCTTCTCACACGAGGCCCTGCCGGTGCTGGCCGAACGCATCGCCGCCTCGCGGGGCGCGGGCGGGGCGGTCGTGCTGATGATGGGGGCCCACGTGATCAAGGAGGGCCTCAGCCGCTGCGTCATCGACCTCATGCGCCGCGGCGCGCTGGACCTGGTGGCGCTGAACGGCGCCGGCGTCATCCACGACTTCGAGCTGGCCAAGATCGGGGCCACGGCCGAGAGCGTGGCCGACTACATCCGCGTCGGGCAGTTCGGCCTGTGGCGCGAGACCGGGCGGATCAACGAGGTGGTCTCCGCGGCTTCGGCCCAGGGGCTGGGCTTCGGTGAGGCCGTCGGGCGGGAAATCCTTCAGGGCGACTATCCTCACCGCGAGGTGAGCATCCTGGCCGCCGGCTATGAGCTGGGCGTGCCCGTGACCGTCCACGTCGGCATCGGCTATGACATCATCCACGCCCATCCGAACTTCGACGCCACCGCCGCGGGCGCCGCCAGCGGGCGCGACTTTCTCATCTTCGCCCGCAAGATCGAGCAGCTCGAAGGCGGGGTGCTGCTGTGCTTCGGCTCGGCTGTCATGGGCCCGGAGGTGTACCTGAAGGCCCTTTCCATGGCGCGCAACGTGGCCGCGCAGGAGGGGCGGCAGATCCGGCACTTCACCACCGCCGTGTTCGACCTTCTCGAGCTGCCGGCCGATCTCAGCAGGACGCCGTCGAAGACCGAACCGGCCTACTACTACCGCCCGCTCAAGACCATCCTCATCCGGACGGTCGCCGACGGCGGCGAAAGCTTCTATGTCCGCGGCGGGCACCGGGCGACCCTGCCGGCCCTGCACAAGGAGATCCTCTCGCGGATGCCGGAGGCGGAAAGGCCGCAATGAACGCCCAGCGATTTGAGGAGATCACGGCCCGCTACGGCCGGCTGAAGGTGGTGGTGGCGGGGGACTTCTGCCTGGACCGGTACCTGGAGATCGACCCGGCCCTGGAGGAGGTGTCGCTGGAGACGCATCTGCCGGCCCACCAGGTGGTGAACGTCCGGCCGCAGGCGGGCGGGGCGGGGACGGTGCTGGCCAACGTCGCGGCCCTGAAGCCGGCCGAGGTCCGGCCCGTCGGGCTGGCCGGGCGCGACGGGGAAGGCTACGAGCTTGTGTGGGCCCTTCGCCGGCTCGGGGCGAGGATGGACTTTTTTCTCCGATCCGCCCGGCGGAGGACCTTCACCTACACCAAGCCCCTGGTCCTGCACGCCGACCGCCCGCCGGAGGAGCTTCCACGGCTGGACATAAAGGACCACACGCCCGTGCCGGCCTCGCTTGTGAAAAGGATCATCGCGAACCTGACGGCCGCGGCGGCCGAGGCCGACGTGATCATCCTGTTGGAACAGGTCACCGCCAGCCCTAACGGCGTGCTTTCCGCGCCGGTCAAGGACGCAGTTGCGGCCCTTGCCGGCTCGCCGGCCGCGACCGGGAAGGTCTTCCTCGCCGACAGCCGATGCGACCCCGGCGGCTTTGCCAACGTGCACGTCAAGGTCAACGCCGAGGAGCTGCGCCGCCACTTCGGCAGTGACGGCTCCGACCCCGGCGCCCTGGCGGCCCGCTGGTCGGCCGAGATTGGCCGGTGTGTATTCGTCACCCTGGGACCGGACGGCATGGTCGGCGCGGAGCCGGCCGGGCTGGTCCATCGCGCCGCCGGCCTCCCCGTGTCAGGACCCATTGACATCGTGGGGGCCGGCGATGCGGTCTCCGCCCATCTGGCCGTGGCCCTGGCGGCCGGGGCCTCGGCGGCCGAGGCCATCACGCTGGCAAACCTGGCCGGCGGCA
>LJUF01000006.1 GCA_001303665.1 Phycisphaerae bacterium SM23_33
GCCTCGTACGTGTTCGATTGCGCGAGCTTGCCCTTGGTTACGGCGATGACGTGGGCGCCGTCGGCGGCGGCCAGGGCCGCACGCAGACCGGCCGCCCCCGCCCCGATCACCAGCACGTCGGTGAAGATGTGGCCGATGTGGCGCGTGTCGAAGCTCAGCAGGTAGCGGCGCTGAAGATACGGCGTGTCCATTGTGGCGATACTATAGGCCGCGGCCGCCCGATTGCAACAAACCGCTGGGCGGCGGCCGCGTTCAGGCCTTGGCGGCAGTCGGAACCCGGCCGCCTCTCGCGTGCAACCCGGGTCTCGGCCGCGGCCAACCGCCCTCACGGGCGCAACTGTCAGCCATTCACTGCTGAGTTCAGGCGCCCCCTAGACCTTGGTGCACCCACTCCACAGAAAGTCCTTGTGCGGACAGGCCGATTCCGATATGCTACTTAAGGAAAGACCTGCCGGCAGGCCGGCATAGCGGGGAGGACTTTAGGACTCTGTAGGGGAGATGTCGAATGAGAACCTACGCGGCATCCAGTCCTTCAAGGGCGGGCAAGGGTGAAAGCAGGGCTTTCACGCTTGTGGAACTGCTGGTGGTGGTCGGCGTCATCTCCCTGCTGGTGACCATCGTCGTGCCGACGCTGGGCCGGGCCCGGGAGCTGGCCCGCCAGGCGGTGTGCGTGGCCAACCAGCGAAGCATGGTCAGCGCCCTGCTGGCCTACCACAGCGATTGGGGCACCTTCCCGTACAACTACGCGTATTATGACCCGTACGTCGATGAGAACGTGCGCTGGGCACTGGGCTGCATCAGCCCCCAGCTGGGCGGCCCGGCGGGGGTCGTGGACCTCCGAGGCCGGGACGAAGGCGACTTCCCCAGGATCTACGTCTGTCCCAGCGCCGACTTGGCCAAGGTGTACCTGAGCAATCCCAACGACAAGTACCACGCCTGCTACTGGACCAGCATCGCCATCCGAGTCAATCGCGGCTTCGGCGGTGCTGCCCCTTGGGGCCTGTTCGACACGCACGGCCACGAGGGCATGCCGCCCGGCTGGGACGAGGACAGCGGCGGCGAGGCCCGGGTGTTTGGGACCACGTGCCCCCGCATCGGCGCACACTGGCGGAGCCTATACCAGCCGACCCTGGACTCAGTGCCGCTGCCGGACCAGACCGTCTTCAGCGGCTGCACCAACAACAGGGAAAGCCAGCAGACGTTGCTACACGATTTAGTCCGGAGCTACCGCCCCGGTCACTGGGACACCCACCCGGGGTGGGGATACATGCACGGTTGCCTGAGCTTCGACCGCCACGCCGACAGACAGTTGATGAGCTACCTGGACGGCAGCGCCAGGGCCGTCGCCCACCAGTACCTGGACAATCACTTCACGCACTGGGGCGTGCCCAGCGGGCTCACCGGCGACTTTCTCATACGGTTTACCTACGAGTACAGTTGCCGCGGCACCGGCATCCACACCCTCCCCGAGCCCGTGGTGGAATAGGGGGCCAGGAAGCTGAACGCGGAGTGTCGCTTGAGAACCTGCACGGCATCCAGTCCTTCAAGGGCAGGCAAGGCCAGGGGATTCACCCTGGTCGAACTGCTGGTGGTGGTCGCCGTCATCTCCCTGCTGGTGACCATCGTCGTGCCGACGCTGGGCCGGGCTCGCGAGCTGGCCCGCCAGGCGGTATGCCTGGCCAACCAGCGAAGCATGGTCAGCGCCCTGCTGGCCTACCACAGCGATTGGGGCACCTTCCCGTATAATTACGCGCACTACGGGCCCGCCTGGGACGGCAACGACTACAGGGGCAGTAACACACGCTGGGCGCTGGGCTGCATCAGTCCCCAGCTGGGCGGCCCGGCGGGGGTCGTGGACCTGCGAGGCCGGGACGAAGGCGACTTCCCCAGGATCTACGTCTGCCCCAGCGCCGACCTGGGCAGGGTGTATCTCAACAATCCCAACGACAAGTACCACGCCTGCTACTGGACCAGCATCTGCATCCGGGTCAACCGCGGCTTCGCCGGCACCATTAGCGGCAGCGTCCGCGGCCTGTTCAACACGTGGACGCACCCAGGAATGCCGCCCGGCTGGGACCAGGGCAGCGGGGGCGAGGCCCGGTTGAAGAAGTGCTACAATTCCACTCACTGGCGGAGCGTGTACAACCCGCGGCTGGACACCGTCCCCCTGCCGGACAAGACCGTCTTCAGTGGCTGCGCCAACAACAGGGAAAGCCAGCACACGTTGGCGGACGGTGGGGTCAGGAGCTACCGCCCCGGCCACTGGGACGCACGCCCCGGATGGGGATACATGCACGGCTGCATGAGCTTTGACCGCCACGCGGACAAGCAGGTGATGAGCTACCTGGACGGCTCCGCCGGGGTCTCATCACACGCGGAGCTCGACGCCAACCACCACACCTGGACCTCCTTGGAAGGCCAGACGCTCCAGTCGGGGTCGTTCCTGATCGAGTACACCGCCCCGTACTCGTGCCGTGGCACCATGGTCCACATCCTGCCTGAGCCCGTGGTGGACTGAAGGGCCGGACCCCATCCCCCTCGGCTGGCCTGGTTGGCCTCCCGTGCCTGAGCTGTCTGCCGCCACTTGGCCCATGCCAGCGGACATGTCCTGACGCTCGAGGGAGGGCCCCATTTGCACGTCGGAAGGAGCCTGAGTATATTGGCGGCCGGATTTGAACCGCGAAATCCCGCCCTGCTGGGTTCCGCAGCCGCCATCCGTTCGAAGGAGACGTTTGATGCCTGCGAGAGTCACGTTCGCCTCGGCCCGGCCGAAGGAGCTTCGCGCCGAGGCCACGCTGCCGAAGCTGCTGGACAGGATGCTGGCCCGCTGGGCCTTGAAGAAGCGATTTAAGGGCAAGCGTGTGGCCGTCAAGATGCACCTGGGCTACAACGTGGGTTACTCGACGATCTCTCCGCTGCTGGTGCGGCGGGTGGTGGACGCGGTCACCCAGGCCGGCGGCAAGTGCTTCGTTACGGACGTACCCGGGGCCGTCGCCACCGCCGCCCACCGCGGCTACACGGCGGAGGTGCTGGGGGCGCCACTGGCGGCGGTGGCCGGGCCCGCCGATAAGTACGTCTACCCCCGCCGCGTGAACTACCGAACCATGAAGGCCGTCAACCTGGCCGGCAACATCGTCGACGCCGACGCCATGATCGTCCTGTCGCACGGCAAGGGGCACGGCCAGAGCGGCTTCGGCGGCGCCATCAAGAACATCGCCATGGGATGCGTGGACGGGACCACCCGCGGCCGCATCCACCGGTTGATGAGCGCCGCGTTCCAGTGGGACCGGTCCAAGTGCACCGGCTGCCTGCTGTGCCGCGACAACTGCCCCAACCAGGCCATCACCTACCGGGACGGGCAAATCTCCATCTTCGACCACGCCTGCAAGTACTGCATGCACTGCGTGCTGGCCTGCCCCCAGCACGCCATCACCATTGACCAGCGCGGCTACCGGTGGTTCCAGCGCGGCATGGCCCTGACCGTCCGCGAAGCCCTGAAGACCTTCCAGCCGGGCCGCGTGCTCTACGTCACCGTGCTGCTGCAGGTCACGCCCTTCTGCGACTGCTGGGGCTTCACCACGCCCTCGATCGTGCCGGACATCGGCATCCTGGCCGGCGAAGATATCGTGGCGGTGGAGACCGCGGCCCTGGACCTGATCAAGCCCGAGGACTTCATCGCCGGCTCGCTGCCGGCGCCGCTGAACCGGGGCGGCGGCGGGCATCTGCTGGAGCAGATCCACGGCAAGGACCCCTACATCCAGATCGAGGAGTGCGTCAAGCTGGGGTTGGGCTCGGCCGAGTACAAGCTCTCGAAGGTGCAGTAGGGCGCCTTGCGGCGGGTTCGCCTTTCTTGTAGATTCCTATCGAACCATTAGTGAATCTGCAATGCAGGCTTTCGCCGGGACCTGGGGCGGCTGTGGCTTCGGCGGAGACGGGCGATGAACCTGGACGTGCTGAAGACGTTTTGCGACCTGGTTGATTCCGGCAGCTTTTCCAGGGCGGCGGAGATGAATCTGATCTCCCAGTCGGCCGTGTCACAGCAGTTGGCCAAGCTCGAGCGCCGGCTGGGCACGCAACTGGTCAACCGCGGGCGCGGGCTGGTGGCGCCCACCGAGGCGGGCAAGAGCTTCTACCAGGGGGCGAGGGACATCCTGCGGCGATACGAGGCCTTGCTGGGGGAGGTCCGCAGCGCTACCGACGCCATCCGCGGCGTGCTGCGGGTCGGCACCATTTACTCGGTGGGGATGTACTGCCTGGACCCGTACGTCAAGCGTTTCATCCGCGCCCATCCGGAGGTGACGCTGCGGGTGGAATACATGCGGGCGCACGGGATCTACGCCGCCGTGGCCAACGGCGAGTTGGCGCTGGGGATCGTCGCCTACCCGGAACGCCAGCGCTTGATCCAGGTCATCCCGTTCATCACCGAGGAGCTGGTGGCGGTCTTCCACTCGGATCACCGGCTGGCCGGGAGGAAGGTCATCGAGGCCGCCGCCCTGAACGGGGAGAACTTCGTGGCCTTCGAGGCGGACATTCCCACTCGCCGGCACATTGACCGCTGCCTCAAGGCCGCCCGCGTCAAGGTCGGCGTGACCATGGAGTTCGACAACAACGAGACGCTCAAGCGAGCCGTTGAGATCGGCGCGGGCGTCACCATCCTGCCGCGGACGGTGGTCGAGCGGGAAGTGGCCGCCCGCACGCTCAGCTACGCCCGCTTTCAGGATGCCAAGCCCTGGGTCCGCCCGCTAGGCATCCTCCGCCCGCGCGGCCAGGCCCCCACGCCGGCCGAGAGCATGTTCCTGGCCATGCTGCGATCCAAGTAACGGCCAGCCGGCATCGAGTCCTCGGCGGGGGGCCCTCGGGCCGGTTCCGCGCATCCGTGCAAAGCCAGGTATCGGCCTTGTCATTGAACACGGCCGTATACAATAACATACGAGGACAGCGGCGAGCCGGGAGGCTTGGTGGGGGCCGGGCGGAGAAAGGCACAGAACCGGTGGCGACATATCGAACGCTCAAGGATCCGCGGGCGTGGCTGGCGGCGGTGGCCTTCGTGGCCGCCTGCTTTCTCGCCTCGGGCATCGGCCAGCTCTTGGGCGGCAGTCCGCGGGGCGAGTGGTACCGGGGCCTTGCCAAGCCCACGTTCACCCCGCCGAGCTGGGTCTTCGGCCCGGCGTGGACGGCCCTGTACATCTGCATGGGCTTGGCGGGGTGGCTGGTGTGGCTTCGCCGCGGCTCGGTCGCAGTGGGCGCGCCGCTGGCCTTGTTCGCCGTGCAGTTGGCCCTGAACGCCGCCTGGACGCCGCTGTTCTTCGGCCTGCGGAGTCCCGGCCTGGCGATGATCGACATCGTCGCCCTGTGGCTGGCCATCCTGCTGACCGCGGGGGCCTTCTTCCGGGTGTCCGCGGCGGCCGGGTGGCTGATGCTGCCGTATCTCCTGTGGGTCAGCTTCGCCGCCGCGCTCAACTTCTCCATCTGGCGGCTGAACGCGTAACGTCGCGCCGGTTCGCCTCCCGCGTCCAGACGCTGGCGCGGGCCGGGTGCGGCCCGCCCCGCTGCCTCCCTACCGGCGATCGAACAATTCCCGGACGCGCCGGTTCATGAGGTAGCCCAAGGCCGCCGTTGCCAGGACCAGGCCTCCGAGCAGGCTGATGTAAAGGAAGATCGGGTCCGCCCAGGTGGGCAGCGCCGGCGGCCCTCGGAGGCAAATGGCGAATAGCCACATGGCCCTGAAGACGACCAGGGCCCACGAGGCTAGCGCCGCTCTCCTGGCCCATCTCCGGCCCCGCAGCAGCCCCAGGGACGCCAAGGCCCAAAGGCCGCCGACGACCGGGCCGACCCAACCCAACGGGCCCCCGTATGGGTCCGGGAAAATGCCCCCGCTCCAACCCGCCGCATGGATCACCCCGCCGGCAAGGCCGGCCAGGAAATCCGAGCACCCACCCACCAGGCCGAACCATCCGATGACCTTTACCCCGGCAGGAAGATCGCCTGCGAATCCCAGGCGCTGCGGTATCGTCCGAAGCTTCAGCATAGTCCGGCCCTGTGGGCGAGGCGCTGCGAGGGCAGCTCTACCATTGGGCCTGTAGTTCGGCAATCCTGGCCAGTTGCTCCTCGGTCAGTTCGCCCTCGGCGGCGACATTCTGTGCAACCTGCTCGGCGTTCTTGGCCCCGGGGATGACCACGGATAGGCCCTTCTGGGCCAGCACGTAGCGGATGGCCGCTTGGCCGAGAGTCTGCTTGGGCCCTTCCAGGAAGCGCAGCTGCTGGGCCCGCTCCACGTACGTGCTGAACGTCTTGTGTGCCCAGCGGCCGGGCGAGCGGAAATCGCCCTCCGGCAGCGTGAAGCCGGGCTTGTACTTGCCGCTCAGAGCCCCCCAGGCCATGGGCGTCCGGCCGATGACGGCCAGGCCAGCCTCGGCCGCCGCCCTCAGCAGCGGCAGCTTGCGGACGTCGGCCATGTGGACCATCAGTTGCACCGCGGCGCAGCCGTTGTCAATGGCCGCTTGCACCTCGGCCATCGTCTCCACGCTCGAGCCGTAAAAGCGGATCTTGCCCTGCTGCTGGAGCTTCGTCAGCGCCTCCCACGTCTCCGGCCGGGCAGAGACCGCCGGCCCGGGGTTGTGCAGTTGGTACAGGTCGATGCGGTCGGTCTTGAGGCGGCGGAGCGAGCCCTCGGCCGAGGCGACGATGTACTGCGGCGAATAGTCGGTGCGGAACTTGCCGCCTTCCCAGTACTTGCCGGTCTTGGTGGCGACGAAGACGCCCTCCCGGCCGCCCAGCACGTCCCCGAACACCTCCTCGCTCTTGCCGTAGCCGTACTCCTGGGCGGTGTCGAAGAAGGTCACGCTGGCGTCCAGGGCCGCCTCGATGGCGGTGATGGAGTCCTCCAGCGGGGGATTGCCCCACTGCGGCTCGCCGATGGACCAGCCGCCGAAGCCGATCTCACTGACCTTCACGCCTGTGTCGCCGAAGTCTCGCGGTCTCACCTTCGATTCCTTTCGGCTCGGTTGTCCAATGCCCGCCCGCTTGCCCCTGCGGGCTCCACAGTATGCCCTGTTTCCGGGATACTTTCCAGGCCGGTTGAACTCTTCGCTCCCAGAATCTCCCCAGTGCGCGCGCATTTCGCTGTCGGCCGGACAATCGTGGGAACTTTGGCCGTCCGTACGCGTCCAAAACCTCGGACAGCAATGAAAGGGAGAAAGCCATGAAAACTGCACCTGCTCTGACCCTGGTGACCATCCTGCTGGCGGGGACGTTTTCCTTTGCCGTCGAGGAGAAGGCGGCCGGGCCGGAGAAGCCCGTGGCCGAGGTCCAGCCCAGGCACATTGACTTGGCCATCTGCCTGGACACGTCCAACTCGATGGACGGTTTGATCGACTCGGCCAAGCAGAAGCTGTGGGCCATCGTCAACGAGCTGGCCACCGCCAGGCCCAGGCCGCTGCTGCGGGTCGGCCTGTACCAGTACGGCAACAATGGCCTCAAGCGCGATGTCGGCTGGGTGCAGAAGGTCTGCGATCTCACCGACGACCTGGACACGGTGTACGGCAAGCTGTTCGGCCTGACCACCAACGGCGGGACGGAGTACGTCGCCCGGGTGATCCGGGCGGCCACGGAGGAATTGAGTTGGAACGCCGACAGGGGCACGCTGCGGATCATCTTCGTGGCGGGCAACGAGCCGGCCACCCAGGACCGCGAGTGGAAGCTCCAGGACATCTGCTCGGCCGCCGCGGGCAAGGGGATCATCGTCAACACCATCTTCTGCGGCCGGGAACAGGAAGGCCGGCGGACCGGCTGGGCCGACGGCCGCTACGCCTTCATCGACCAGGATCGCGGCACCGTGGCCGTCAACACGCCCTTCGACAAGAGGCTCACCGAGCTGGGGGCCAAGCTCAACACCACCTACGTCGCCTACGGCAATGGCGGCGGGGGAGGCCGGGCCAACCAGGCCCTCCAGGACAGCAATGCTCTCAAGGCCGGCGCCCCGGCCGCCGCCGAGCGGGCGGCGGCCAAGTCCACCCTCTTGTACCGCAACGCCGGCTGGGACCTGGTGGACGCCGTCAGGGACAAGAAGGTGGACCTGGCCAAGCTCAAGGACGAGGAGCTCCCCGAGCCGATGCGGAAGATGACGCCGGAGCAGCGCAAGGAGTACGTCGAGAAGCAGCTCGCCGAACGAGCGAGGATTCAGAAAGAGATCCAGGACCTCAACGCCAAGCGGCAGGCCCACGTCAAGGCCGAGATGGAAAAGCAGGGCCTCAGTGAGGCCAAGGCCTTCGACGCCGCCCTCCGCGCCGCCATCCGGGCCCAGGCCGAGGCCAAGAACTTCACGTTCGAAAAGTAGGGCGGGCCAACCGGCCCGCCATTGGGATGGTGGTTAGCCGCCCGGCATCGCCGCCCGGGGACGCCAAGCAGCCGACGGCTCGCGCCGTCAAGTCAGACAGCCCCGCGACCTCCGCCGCGGGGCTTTCTGTTGCCCGGCGGGCTCGTGCCCGGGCCTCCTCGGGGAGCCGGCCTCTACGGCGTTGTTTCCGGGCGGCGCGCTTGGCCGCGACTGCGCAAGGTCGTATGGCGCTGGCGGACAGCACCCCACTTGGATACATTCGGGCTCAGATCGCCCAGGTCCTGATAAAGGAACGGCACATGGGAAACATCGGCTTGATGGCGTTGATGCTGGTTCCCGCGGCGATCTTGCCGCTGGTCTGCGGCTGCGCCGGGGATGGCGGCGGCCGCTGGCCGCCCACGTTCGTCCGTTCGAGGATCGCCACCACGCTGGGCGGGTACCACTCGACCACCCGGGGCACCATCCGCCTGGTGTTTCCGCACGGGGGCAAGTGGCTGGTCTTCCGCGGTGACCCCGACACGTACCATTTCTCCGAGGACGGGAAAAGCTGGACCGCCGCGGAAGCCCCCCAGGCCAGCCGCAGCCACCTCATCCAGGGCAGCACCATCCACACCTTGTACACCGTCCTGGTGGAGCCGGCGCCGAAATGGGTCTTCGGCACCTTCGTCTGCAAAGGCACCATCTCGGGCAAGACAATCGACTGGCAGCAGCCCAGCAAGCTGGACACCAAGCTCGGCTACTACCCGGACATCCAGCAGGACACGGAAGGGCGCTTCACCATGACCGGCCGGCACGCGATCTTCGACGAGCAGCGCCAGGTCGTGGGCACGGAGGTGCTGTGGAAGCGAAGCGCCCGGCCGGGGGACTTCCTGGAATGGGGTCCGGACGTCCGCTGCATCCTTCACCGCGGCGACTCATCCGTCGGCAGGCACTGGACGAAACTCGGCAGCACGGTGCACGAGAACCTGGTGTTGGAGGACGGCAAGAGCTGTGTCTTGGCGATGATGACGGTGGGCGGGGTGGGCAAGCTGTACGCCAACCTCTTCGACGGCCAAAAATGGGGCGCCGAAGACATCGAGCTGGCCACGGGGATGTCCACCTGGGCCGGCACCGATCGGCGGATGTGCGCCGTGTTCGACGAGCAAGCCAAAGTGATCCACCTGGCCTACGTGGACGGCGAGGGCTGGCTGTGGTATCGCCGGGCCAAGAGCCCCTACGGGCCGGAGGACTGGTCGAGGCCCGTCCGGCTGCACGACTTCAGGACGTTCACCGTGGTGTTGAGCCTGGACACGTCACAGCGGCCGGCTCATTTGTATCTGCTGTTCGGGAAGACGCTGTTCCAGGACGGACGCGACCTGCGGAACACCTACGGTGCCCTGTACCTTCAGCGCCTGGCCGGGCGAACCTGGTCCCAGCCGGTGCTGGTCAGCGAGCCGGACACCATCGACAACTGGTATCCCAACATGAACGCCGACGTGCGGCACGGCCTCGGGATTCTCTACCTGCGTGGGTCGGGCCGCACCCGCGATGGCGAAAAACCCCCGCTGGACATCCTGTTTGCCTCGACCGGCCCGCCGGCACGGTAGCCGGCGGCCCGGGGCCGGGCAGGCCCCGTGCCTTCTGTCAGACCTTGACTGCGAATCGTTCGCCTTTCTTGACGTCGGCGAGGAAGGCGGCCAGCGGCCTGGCCATGTTGTCCAGGTCGCGCAGGTCCAGCATCTCCACGGTGGTGTGCATGTAGCGGTTGGGGATGCTCACGATGGCCGAGGGCACGCCGCCCTCCGCGTCCAGGCCGAGGCGAAGAACTTCACGTTCGAAAAGAAGTGGGGCGGGCCAGCCGGCCCGTCACGGAGACGGTGGTCGCCCGCCCGGCATCGCCCTCCGGGGACTGCAAGCAAGCGACGGTCCGCGCCGACTTCAGAGGCGGCCTTGACAGTGCCTCGCACGGCCGACTTCGTCACCGGGGCGGCAGGGACACAGCTCATTGCCCCAACCGTTGCCTTTTCCGGCGGCGGTGCCCCAAGCCCCGGATTGGCCGCAAAAATTGTCTGCCCAAGCTTCTTGGCGAAGCTGAGCCCCATCTGAAATCTTTGCAGGCTTCCGTGAGCCCCGCGCACAATACCTTCTCGTGTAAGAGCTTGTTGTGCTGTCGAAAGGCCGGCAGAATGAGGTATGTTGCCGGGATCCTTCCCGGGTCGGCCCTGCCTGCGTCGTGCCTTATGGGATAGAATATCGCAGCCTGGGCCGCGCCCGCTCGCGCTGGGCAAGCCGCCGCTTTTATTGACTGTGCCGACGCATCGAAGTGAAGGCGCGGTAATCGCAGGCAAGCATTCTCCAGCGTGACAGGAATCGTTGAGCCCTTGGTGGGGTAATGCCCATGCCACCGGAGCGAGGGCCGTTCTGGTCTGTCGAGGCTTCCGCGCTGCTGGGGCGGCTCGAGACGTCTTCGCTCGGCCTGCCTGAAGATGAGGCCGTCCGCCGCCGGCAGCGCTACGGGCTGAATCTACTGAAGCCCCGCAAACGATCGGGCAAGGTGGCGCTTCTGCTGGGGCAGTTCAAGAGCCCCATCATCCTGCTTCTGGTCTTCGCAGCCGGCCTGGCCTTCTTTCTGGGCGATGCCGCCGACGCCGCCATCATCTTGACCATCGTCCTGGTCAGCGGCCTGCTGGGGTTCTGGCAGGAACGCGGGGCGGCCAACGCCATGGAGAGGCTCCTGGCCACGGTGCGAACCAAGGCGCAGGTGCTGCGGGAAGGCACGCCGGCGGAAATCCCGGTCGAGGAGATTGTCCCCGGAGACGTCGTGGTGCTCTCGGCCGGCAGCAGCGTGCCGGGCGACTGCCGGATCCTGGAATCCAAGGACCTCTTCGTCGATGAAGCGACGCTCACGGGGGAGACGTATCCGGCCGAGAAGTCGCCGGGTCTGTTGGCCGCGGAAACGCCGCTGGCCGGGCGGAGCAATGCGCTTTTCATGGGCACGCACGTCATCAGCGGCAGCGCCAAGGCGCTGGTCGTGCTCACCGGCAAGTACACCGAGTTCGGCCAGGTTTCCGAGCACCTGAAGCTCCGGCCGCCCGAGACCGAGTTTGAGCGCGGGGTCCGGCGGTTCGGCTTCCTGCTCATGGAGGTCACGCTGGTGCTGCTGATCGGCATCTTCGCCATCAACGTGTGGCTGAAGCGGCCGTTCCTGGATGCGTTCCTGTTTGCCCTGGCACTGGCCGTGGGGCTCACTCCACAGCTGCTGCCGGCCATCATCAGCGTCAACCTCGCGCACGGGGCCAGGCGCATGGCCCTGTCGAAGGTCATCGTTCGGCGGCTCGCCGCCATCGAGAACTTCGGCAGCATGAATGTGCTCTGCTCGGACAAGACCGGCACGCTGACCGAGGGGACGGTGCGGCTGGCTGCCGCGCTTGGCATCGACGGCGACGAAAGCGAGAAGGTGCTGCGCTACGCCTACCTGAATTCGGTGAATGAGACCGGCTTCGTGAACCCCATCGATGAGGCGATCCGCCGCTACCGTCAGCTCGACGTGGCCGGATACCGCAAGCTGGACGAGGTACCCTACGACTTTCTCCGGAGGCGCCTGAGCATCGTCGTTGAGGGCGGCGGCGTTCACCTGATGATCACCAAGGGCGCGTTTGGAAACGTGCTGGCCGCCTGCGCGTCGGCCGAGACCCCCGACGGATCCATCATCGACGTCGCCACCGCGAGAGATCGCCTTCAGGAGCGATTCAAGCGGCTGAGCGGGCAGGGCTTTCGCATACTGGGCCTGGCCTGCCGCGACGTCGGGGCGGCCCGTGGCATCACCAAGGACGACGAGGCCGGCATGACGTTCCTGGGTTTCCTGGTCTTTTCCGATCCGCCCAAGCCCGGCCTGGCCGAGACGATAGACAACCTGAGGCGCCTGGGCGTGTCGCTGAAGATGATCACCGGCGACAATTCCCTGGTAGCCGGCCACGTGGCTCAGGGTGTGGGCGTGGCCCGCCCCAGGGTCCTTACCGGCGGCGAGCTGCATCAGTTGAGCGATGAGGCACTCCTCAGCCAGGCGGGGCGCGTCGATGTATTCGCCGAGGTCGAGCCGAACCAGAAGGAGCGGATCATCCGGGCGCTCCAGAAGGCCGGCAACGTGGTGGGCTACATGGGCGACGGCGTCAATGATGCCTCGGCCCTTCACGTCGCCGACGTGGGCATCTCCGTCGACACCGCCGTGGACGTTGCCAAGGAGGCCGCCGACATCGTGCTGCTGGAAAAGAACCTGGAGGTTGTGGCGCAAGGGATCGGCGAGGGCCGCAGGACGTTTGCCAATACGCTCAAGTACGTCTTCATGGCCACCAGCGCCAATTTCGGAAACATGTTCAGCATGGCCGGCGCATCTTTGTTCCTGCGCTTCCTGCCGCTGCTGCCCAAGCAGATCCTCCTGACCAACCTGATGACGGACTTCCCGGAGATGACCATCGCCACCGACAGCGTGGACGAGCAGCTCATTGAGAAGCCGCGCCGGTGGGACATCCGGTTCATTCGCAGGTTCATGGTCTGGTTCGGCCTGCTCAGCTCGCTCTTCGACTATCTTACCTTCGGGGTGCTTTTGCTGATTCTCAGGGCGACGCCGGAGCAGTTCCGCACCGGCTGGTTCGTGGAGTCGGTGGTCTCAGCCTGCCTCGTAGTGCTCGTGGTCCGCAGCCGACGGCCCTTCTTCAGGAGCCGGCCGGGCAGGTATCTCCTGCTGGCCACGTCCGTCGTCGTTGCCGTGACGCTGCTGCTGCCCTATACCCCGGCGGCGAGGGTCTTCGCCTTTGAGCCGCTGCCGGCCCGTTTCCTCCTGGCCGTGGCGGCGATCACCGGCGTCTACGTCCTCGCGGCCGAGATGGCTAAGCGGCTGTTCTATCGTGGCCTCCGGACGTGAAGAGGGGGGCGGGGCGAAAAGGAGGGAATTCCTGTTTTCCAGGGCGCCCCGATTGACGGGCCCGACCGGACCGTGAGGCCCGCTAACCTGACGCTGAGCGGCCGGCCCGGGTGTCCTCGGCTAAACCTGTACCACGAATCGTTCGCCTTTCTTGACGTCGGCGAGGAACGCGGCCAGCAGCCTGGCCGTGTTGTCCAGGTCGCGCAGGTCGAGCATCTCGACGGTGGTGTGCATGTACCGGTTGGGGATGCTCACGATGGCCGAGGGCACGCCGCCCTCCTTGGTGTAAATGGTCCAGGCGTCGGTCCCGCCGGTGGTCGAAAAGGGCTCCAACTGCACGGCGATCTTCTGGCGCTTGGCGACCTTCCGCAGCCGCTCGACCAGCACCGGGTGGTTCTCCCGGCCGATGCTGATGGTGGGGCCCTTGCCCATCTTGACCTCGCCGTGCTGCTTGGCCTCCACGCCGGGGATGTCGGTGGCGTGGGTGACATCGACCACCAGGGCCGCGTGCGGCTTGACGTTGACGACGGTCATCGCCGCCCCGGAAAGCCCCACCTCCTCCTGCACCGACGAGCAGGCGTACACGGCGCAGCGTGGCTTGCCGGCGGCCGCCAACCGCAAGGCCTCGATCGCCGTCCAGGTGCCGGCGCGGTTGTCGAAGCCGCGGGCCACCGCCACGTTCCGGTCGAGCATCTCGAAGTCGTCCACGAAGGTGATCGGGTCGCCCACGGCCACGCGCCGGCGGGCCTCCTTGCCGTCCCGGGCGCCGATGTCGATGTAGCTCTCGTGCAGCTTGGGGACCTTGGGCTCCTTGCCGCGCTCGCGCAGGTGAATGGCCGGGGCGCCGATGACCCCGCGGACCACGCCCTTTCCGGTGTGGACGTCCACCCGCTTGCCCCGCACCAGGGCCGGGTCCACCCCGCCGATCTGCTGGAAGTAGATGAAGCCCTTCTCGTCGATGTGCTTGACCATCAGCCCGATCTCGTCGACGTGCCCGTCGATCATGATCTTGGGGTCGCCGCCCGGGTTGAGCACGGCCACGGCGTTGCCGTAGGCGTCGGTGCGGACCTCGTCGGCGAACTGGCGGGCGTAGTCGCACCAGATTCTCTGCCCGGCCGACTCGTGCCCGCTGGGCGAGGGGGTGGTCAAGAGTTTCTGAAGGAACTCCAGCGACTCTTTGCGCATGTCGATTCTCCTGCGAGGCGGCCGAATTGGACGCAACATCCTACGTCCGCCGGCCGCTGCTTGTCGAGGCGCAAATACCCCGCGCCTGGCGGGGCCCGCGGCGCTTTTTCCCCCCTCGCCGGGCGGCAAAACCCTATAATACCCACCGCTATGGACGAGCCCGTTCTGCGAGCGCTGCTGAAGGCGGTTCGGGACGGGGCGACCGACGTGGAGCAGGCCCTGCAGGAGCTGCGCCGGCTTCCGTTCGAGCAGCTGGGCTTTGCCACGGTGGATCATCACCGCGCCATCCGCTGCGGCTTCCCGGAGGTGATCTTCTGTCCGGGTAAGACGCCCGAGCAAGTGGCCGCCGTCTTCGCCAAGCTGGCGGAGGGCGGCGGCAACGTCCTGGCCACCCGGGCCGACGCCGACGTCCACCGGGCCGTCGCCGAGCGGCTGCCCGAAGCCCGGTATCACGAAGCCGCCCGGGCCATCACGCTGCGACAGGCTCCTTCCGAAGGGCCGGCGGGGCACATCGCCTTGGTCGCCGCCGGCACCAGCGACCTGCCGGTGGCCGAGGAGGCCCGCGTTACCGCCGAGATCATGGACCAGCGCGTCAGCACCCACTACGACGTGGGGGTGGCGGGCATCCACCGGCTGGTGGGGGCGATGGAGGACCTCCAGCAGGCCAAGGCCGTCATCGTGGTGGCGGGGATGGAAGGGGCCCTGGCCAGCGTGGTCGGCGGGCTGGTGGCCGTGCCGGTCATCGCCGTGCCCACCTCGGTCGGATACGGGGCCAGCTTCGGCGGGCTGTCGGCCCTGCTGACGATGCTGAACTCCTGCACCGCCGGGGTGTCGGTGGTGAACATCGACAACGGCTTCGCCGCCGGCTACATCGCCGCCATGATCAACCGGCTGGCGGTGGCGGCGGCGAAGTGACGCTTGGCCGGCGGCGTGGGATTCTCGAGTTTCGATTGCCGATCTGCGACGTATCCGGTGCAGACATGTCGGGCAGCGGAGCGCAGAAGACTATGAAACCGGGCACTGCCAAGACAACGGAAAAGGTCAGCTCGTTGCCGGCGCTTGCGCCCCGGCGGCGCGACGCCCACAAGGGTGACTTCGGGCGGGTGCTGGTGGTGGGGGGCTCGCGGGGCATGATCGGGGCGCCGGCGTTGGCGGCCAACGCCGCCCTGCGCGGCGGGGCCGGCCTGGTGACGGTGGCCGCCCCCGAGCCGGTCCAGCTCACCGTGGCCTCGCTCTGCCCGTGCGCAACCTCCCTGCCGCTGGCGTGCGATGACTGCGG
Source organism: Phycisphaerae bacterium SM23_33 (assembly GCA_001303665.1). Lineage (GTDB taxonomy): Bacteria > Planctomycetota > Phycisphaerae > SM23-33 > SM23-33 > SM23-33. The sequence continues at coordinate 15,700 of LJUF01000006.1, forward strand.
TGCCTTGGCGCCCGAGGCGATACGCCAGATGCTCGCCGCCGCCCAGGCCGCCGACGTGCTGGCCGTCGGGCCGGGAATGGGCACCTCGCCGGCGGCCGCCGCTCTGGTCCGGGCCGCCCTGGAGCAGGAAAAACCGCTGGTGCTCGACGCCGACGGGCTCAACAACCTCTGCGGCATCGAACGCTGGGCGGAGCTTCGCCGCTGCGCCGCGGTCCTCAGCCCGCACCCGGGCGAGTTTTCGCGGCTGATCGGCCTGGGCGTGGAAGAGATTCAAGCCGACCGCGAAGGCAAGGCCGTCGTCGCCGCCGCCGAGTGGGCTGGCCCGGCCGAGATACACGCGCCGCTGGTGGTCGCCCTCAAGGGCGCCGGCACCGTGGTCACCGACGGCCGGCGGGTGTTTGTCAACAGCACGGGCAACCCCGGGATGGCCAGCGGCGGAGCCGGCGACGTGCTCACCGGGCTGATCGCCGCCCTCGTGGGGCAGGGCCTGGAGCCTTTCGACGCCGCCTGCCTGGGCGTGCACGTGCACGGCCTGGCCGGGGACCTGGCCGCCGACGAACTGGGCCAGGTGCCCATGATCGCCTCCGACCTGATTGACTTCCTGCCCGAGGCCTTCGAGGAAGTCGGAACGGAATAACCCAGGCCCGGGCATGGGCATGGGCGGGCCTTTATCCCACGTTGACGCCCGGAACCGGCCGTTGCCGTCGTAGCGCAACCAGCTTGACACTCCGGCCGGCGGCTCCTACCATCGCGCGGCTTGAAGCGTCTTCTTCGGAGCCCCATTTGTGAAACGAGTCTTCACTTTTATCCTGGCGGCGCTGCTGGTTGGGGCCGGGTGCAGGCGGCAGCCTTCGCCCCCGCCCGGGCCGCGGCCGCGGGTGGTGAGCTTTTCCCCGGCCCTTACCGACATCGTCTTCGACATGGGGCTGGGGGGCCACGTCGTCGGCGTGACGAACTACTGCGTTCTCCCACCGGGCCAGACCCGCCCGGCCCTTGGCGACCGCATCAACGTAAGCCTTGAGGCCATCCTGTCGGTCGAGCCGGACGTGCTGCTGATCCAGCAGGACCCTGGCAGCTTGGCGGCCTTGCGGGAGGTCAATCCCAAGATCCGGATCGTGAGCTTCCAGATCGAGACCCTCCAGGACATCATCTCGGCGGTGGATGGGATCGGCCAGGCCCTGGGAAAGCAGCAGCAGGCGGAGCAGTTCAAGCAGCGCTTCCTGGGGCGGCTGGAGTCGGTCCGCCGCCGGCAGGGCGGCGGCTCCAGGCCGCGGGTGCTGTTCGTGCTCGGCTACGGGACGCCGGTGGTCGCCCGGGACAGGAACTTCATTCACGACCTGATCGAGCTGGCCGGCGGGGCCAATGCCGGCGCCGAGATCCGGGGCCTCCAGCGGTGGCAGCAGGTGCCGCTGGAGAGCATCCTGGCGGCGGCCCCGGATGTGCTGATCTGTCAGGTCGAGCCCGCCCAGGAGGCGGCGGCCAGGAAGTTCTGGCTGGACATGCAGGACCTGCCGGCTGCCCGGAGCGGGCGGGTCTTCATCGTTACCGACCGGCGCTGGAGCATTCCCTCGACCCGCGTGGCCGAGCTGGCCGAGAAGATGTGGGAGATGCTTCACGCCGCCTCCAAGGGCGCGGGGGGCGGCGATGGCTGACCGGCCCGCCCAGCCCGCCGCCGTCACCGGGTGGATGCTGCTGCTGTACCTGCTGGGCGGCGTGATCCTGGCCCTTGCCGTGGCCGGCGTGTGCAGCCTTTTTGGCCAGGTCGACCTCGACCAACAGGTCTGGCGGATGCGGCTGTTCCACTTGGCCGCGGCGGCGGCGGTCGGCGCCGCCCTGGCGGCGGGCGGCGCCGCCCTTCAAGGCCTGCTGAAAAACCCCCTGGCTGAGCCGTACATCCTCGGCATCTCCAGCGGGGCCGGCGTGGGGGTGCTTCTGGGCTTGGCCGCCGGGGCGGCCTGGGCCGGCCTGACCTGGGCCACCACCCCGGTGCTGGCACTGGCGGGGGCGCTGCTGACCTGTGCGGTGGTGTACGGGATTGCCCAGCACCGCGGCCGGCTGAACCCCTATTCGCTGATCCTGGCCGGCGTCATCGTCAATGCCTTCAACGGGGCGGTCATGCTGTCCATTTACCTGTTCGTGGACCCCTATCGGATCGCCGACTTCGCCCGCTGGGCGATGGGCAACATCCGTTACGACACCAGCCTGGCCCTGCTGGTGATCTGTGGCGCGTGCGTGCTCACCGGCTGGTTCGTGCTTTTCCTTCGCGCCGGGGCCCTCAACACCCTGGGGCTGGGCGATGAAGTGGCCGCCACCACCGGCGTGGCGGTCAACCGGCTGAGGATCGAAACGTTCGTCTTCGTCGGCCTGATGACCGCTGCGGCCGTGGCCCTCGCCGGGCCGGTGGGGTTCCTCGGCCTGATTGTCCCCCACATCTGCCGCATGGCGGTTGGGCCCGACCACCGCCGGCTGGTGATCCTGGCCGGCTTTGCCGGGGCGATCTTCCTCATGGTTGTGGACACGCTGTGCCGCACCGTCGGCCCGGCCGTGGGCGTGGGCACCGTCCCGGTGGGCATCATCACCGCCCTGCTGGGCGGGCCGTTCTTCATCTGGCTGCTGCGCCGCAGATTCGCAGAGGCGTCCGCGTGAGCCACGAGGCCCAAATCCTGGAGGTGGCAGAGCTGTCTTTCGAGTATCGCCCGGGCGCGCCCGTGCTGCGGGGCGTGAGCCTGGCCGCCGCCACCGGCAAGCTTCTGTGCATCCTCGGCCCCAACGGCTCGGGCAAGACCACACTGCTGCGGTGCATGATGGGGACGCTCCGCCCCGGCGGGGGCTGGGTGGGGCTGAACAAGCGGCCGCTGAGGGAACACTCCCGCCGGGGGCTGGCCAGGCTCATCGCCTATGTGCCGCAGTTTCCCGCCTCGGCCTTTGCCTTCAGCGTCCGCGAGATCGTGCTGATGGGGCGGTTTGCACAGATGGGCATGCTGGGCCTGGCCGCCGGCCAGGACCGGGCCGTCGCCCGCCAGGCCATGATTATGACCGAGACCCTCCAATTCGCCGACCGCACCCTGGAGGAGCTGAGCGGCGGGGAGGCCCAGCGGGTGATGATCGCCCGCGCCCTGGCCCAGCAGCCCAGGGTGCTGCTGCTGGATGAGCCCACCAGCCACCTGGACATCAAGAATCAGTTGGCCATCTACCGTATGATGGTTCGGCTGGCGCACGACTGGCCCATGGCGGTGGTCTGCGTCAGCCACGACGTCAACCTCGCCGCCCGCTTCGCCGACGAGCTGGTGCTGATGCGGGACGGTCGGGTGGTGGCCGGCGGCCCGCCGGCGGAGGTCATCCGCGCCGATGTGCTCCGGGAGACCTACAGCGTTGAGGTGAGCCTGGTGGACGCCGGCTCCGGCGTGCCCATCGTCGTGGCGCAGTAGCGTCGCCCTGCCGGGTAAGAGGTTCGAGCCGATGAGTGTGCAGGTCATCGAGGGATTCGAAAACCTGCCGGCCTCCGCGCGGGGGTGCGTGCTGGCCGTCGGCAACTTTGACGGCTTCCACCTCGGCCACCGGGAGATCCTGCGGACGGCCCGCCGCCTGGCCGACGGGGCGGGCGCGCCGCTGGTCGTGGTCGCCTTCGACCCGCCGCCGGCGGCGCTGCTGGCGCCCGACCGGCCGGTCCAGGTTCTGTTGCCCAAGGAGGTGAAATACCGCCTGCTGGGCCAGCACGGGGCCGACGCGGTCGTGGTAATCGCCACCACGCGGGAGTTCCTCCACAGCAGCCCCGAGGCCTTCGTCCGCGATGTTCTGGTCGGCCGGTTCGCCGCGCGGCACGTCGTGGAGGGCGAGAACTTTTTCTTCGGCAGGGACCGGGCCGGCGACATCCAGACCCTGCGGCGGATGGCAAAGGAAGGCGGCTTCGAGGTGACCGCGGTGCCGCCGGTCTCGCTGAAACTGGCCGGCCGGGGTCGGGTGCAGGTCTCTAGCTCGCTGGTCCGGGAGCTGGTCCTTTCCGGGGACGTGGCCGCCGCCGGGCGGTGCCTGGGGCGGCCCTACGCGCTGCACGGGCGGGTGGTCGGCGGCGAGCGCCGCGGCCGCTTGCTGACGTTCCCGACGGCCAACGTCGAGCCGGCCGGCGTCATCGCCCCCGCCGACGGCGTCTACGCCGCCCGCGCCGAGCTGGGAGGAAAGACCTATCCCTCGGCGGTCTCCATCGGCGACAAGCCCACCTTCGGCCCGGCCCAGCGGTGCATTGAGGCCAACCTCATCGACGCCGCCGGGGATTTCTACGACCAGCCCATCACGCTGGTTTTCCTTCGGAGGCTGCGCGACCAGATCAGGTTCCCCGATGCTGAGTCCCTGCGCGCCCAGATAGCAAAGGACGTCGAACGTGTGCGCGAACTGTGCCGGTAAAAGCGGCGCGGCCCGCCAAGGGTCGTCCGACCGCGCCGCCGTCGCCGAGGCCCTGAGCCGCTGCTCCCGGCTGCTGGTGACGACGCACGCCCGCCCGGACGGAGACGGCCTGGGCTCGATGCTCGCGCTGCACCTGGCCGCGGCCGGAGCCGGCAAGGACAGCACTATGCTGGTCCCCGATGCGATTCCGCTGAGGTACGCCTTCCTGTTCGAGCCGCAGCAGCCCGCTCCGGCCGAGCGCTTCGTCGAGTTGGCCGACCGGGCGGACCTGGTGGTCGTGGTGGACACCTGTGCCGCCGCCCAGCTCGAGCCCATCGCCCAGCATGTCCAGCCCCGCCGCGACAAGCTGGTGGTGATCGACCACCACATCACGGCTGACGACGTGGCCGCGACGGTCTGGCGCGACGAATCGGCCGCGGCCGTCGGCGTGATGCTGGCCGAGCTGCTGGAGGAGATGTCCTGGCCGATCGGCCCGGCGGCGGCAGAGGCCCTGATGACCGCCGTCTGCACCGACACCGGCTGGCTGCACTATCCCAATACCGACGCCCGGGCCCTGGCCGCCGTGGGCAAGCTCATCCAGGCCGGCGCCCGGCCCGACGTCTTGTACGCCAGGATCTACCAGGGCGACCGGCCGCAGCGCTTCCGGCTGCTGGCGGCGGCGATGAGCTCGCTGGAGCTTCACGCCGACGGCCGGCTGGCCGTGATTACCCTCACCGGCGAGGACTTCGCCCGCACCGGCGCTCGGCCGGACGAGACCGAGGACATCGTCAACGAGCCGATGCGGATCGGCACCGTGGAGGTCTGTGGCCTGCTGGTCGCCCAGGCCGACGGGGTGACGCGGGTGAGCCTCCGCAGCCGCCGCCAGGTGGACGTCGCTGCCATCGCCGGCCGCTTCGGCGGCGGGGGGCATGCCCGGGCGGCCGGATATCGCGACAAAGACGCCATTCCCGGTGCCGCCCGGCGTCTCATCGCTGCCTGCACCCAGGCCCTGAGTCGCACCCAAGGCTAGCCCGGAACATTTTTCGCAATTCTTGCCGCCGCCTGCTTGACAGGCACGTGCGCCTGTCCTACCCTCGAGGCTGTCACAGGTGGCCCGAGCGGGCCTAAGAGGGAAGGCCGTGAAAATCGGCCGCGGACGCGCCGCTGTGACCGGCGACGACCGCCGCACGGGGCTGCCCGCGTCAAGCAGGGCGCGGGTCGGCCTCGGTCAAGCCACTGTTCCGACGCGGGGTCGGGATGGGAAGGCGCGGCGGGAGGATGAGGCCTCCAGACGCGGGGCACCGCATGTGGAGCCTTGAGAGCCGGGAGCCAGAAGACCTGCCTGTGGCGAACATACAGTCGTGTCCTCGCGACTGGGGCACACGGGCACTGAAAGCGGTCTTCTGACCCCGGACGAGCTTCCCAGCCCGGTTCTCCAAGGCGAGGACCGGGCTTTTTCGTTGCTGCAAGGGGTCGGGCCTCACGCGAATTGGGGCCGCAGCAGGAGGGCGGACCATGTCAAGGAAGCTCGGTTGTCTGGCGCTGGTGTCGTTTGTTTGTCTGATGGTTTGGGCCGGACCGGCCGCTGGCGTTCCCTGGGGCTACTCGGCCGGGAGCATCCACGGGGCCGACGGCGGCGTGTGGGCCCTGGCCTACGCCTCTGACGGGACGCTGTACGTCACGGACGCCGCCAGCGGCGATGTCGTAGCGATCGCGCCGGGCGGGGCGCGCTCAACGCTGACGGTCAGCGGGGCCAGCCTGGTAAGCGTCGGCGGGGTGTGCGTCAGCCCCGACGGCTCGGTCCTCTACGTCACCGATAACAAGGGCTGGGGCGACGGCAACGGCGACCTGTACGCCGTCTCCCTTGCCACCGGGGCCACCACCACGCTGATCGCCGGGATGGACGCCATTGAAAACGTGGCCCGGCCTCGGTCTTGGAGGCCTGTACCAGGTGGTCTACGACAATGACGGCGGGGCGTACAGCGCGGTTCCGGTCGTGACCGGGCTGGACTTCGCCGCCGGGCTGGGCTTCGATTCGGCCGGCGACCTGATCTACCAGCAGGCGGCAACCTATTCGTTCATCGGCGAGGTGTACCGGCTGGGCGTCACCGAGCAGGGCGGCGGGCTCAGCTTCGCCACCCCGGAATTGCTGGCCACGGGGCTGGTCGCCGCTTACGACCTGGCCGTGGACGGGGAGGACGACGTCTTCGTCACCGGCTCCGGCGGGGTGTATGAGCTGGACCGCGACGGCGGCGGCGGCTTCACCGGCACGGCCACGCTGTTCGACGCCCACGGGTTCTCCACCGAGATTGCCTTCGTCGCCGGGGCAGGCCCGTTTCAGCCAGGGGCCGGATATGACGGCGGGCATCTGACCTTTGTCCCCGAGTACGCCAGTGTGTTCTTGACCGACGTCACCACCGTGCCCGAGCCGGTGATGCTGTGTCTGCTGGCGTTTGGGGCGATGCCGGCCCTGACTCGCCGCGGACCCTCTCGACGGCGCGGCGCCGGCGCGCGGGGAGGGGAGCAAAGATGGGGCGAGTGAGCCGAGCCATCCTGATGGGCCTGGCCCTGGCCTTGGCTGGCTCGGCCCAGGCCGGGCAGGCGGCGGCCCAGTTCTTCGCCTCGAGGGTCGTTGACTATTCCCCGGGCGTGGGCTACGAGCTGTTTCCCGACCCGCAGTTGGCCCTGGGCGGGCCCAGAGGCGGCGGCTGGCCGGTCGGCAGCCTCGACGTGGTGAGCCTGGGCGTGCAGGGCGAGCTGGTGCTGGGCTTCGTGCCGGGAGCGGCGATCACCGATGGGCAGGGGCCGGACCTGATCGTCTCCGAGAACGCCATGGCCCTCTCG
>LJUF01000196.1 GCA_001303665.1 Phycisphaerae bacterium SM23_33
CGAGGGGCTGGTCCTTGTGGCCACCGCATCCCCGGGGGGCGTGCTGGCCCTGGGGGCCGCCAACGGCACGGAACGGTGGCGAGCCCTCCTGCCGGCCGAAGCCACCACCGGGCCCATCGCCAGGGAGGACCTGGTGGCCGTCGGCACCCGCAGGGGGCTGGCGGTGCTGAGCCTCTTCAACGGTGCCCTGCTGTGGTGGGCGGACTGCGGGTCGGTACAGGGCATGCTGACGGCCGATGAAGCCCACCTGGCCTGCTCGACGGCGGGCGGCAAGGCCCTCGTCTTCGCCTGGACCGGCAGGGAGGTCATGCGAGTGGACAACGCCCAGCCCGGAATCGCGCCCATGCTGGTCGGGGAGAAGGCCCTGACCCTGGTCGCCGGCAACTTCGAATGCGTGGACCTGGCCTCGGGCAGCCGGACACGCTGGTATAAGGCGGACTGGCTCGGCCGGGTGACCGCCCCGCCCATCCTGGCCGAGTCCAACCTGTATTTCGGCACCGACCAGAAGGGCCTGGTCTGCGTGCAGCCGAGGAAATGACCGATGGCCAAGCGGTGGGTATATTTCTTCGGCAGCGGCTCGGCGGAGGCCGACCCCCAGCGGAAAGACATACTGGGCGGCAAAGGCGCTTCCCTGGCCGCCATGAGCCGCGCCGGCCTGCCGGTGCCCCCGGGCTTCACCATCTCGACGGAATGCTGCCGGCTGTTTCTGGAGGGCGGCGGGACCTGGCCCGACGGCCTCCGCGAGGAGGTGCAAGAGAACCTCGCCCGGCTGGAGGCCGCCGCCGGGCGGACGTTCGGCGACCCGGCAAAGCCGCTACTGGTGTCGGTCCGCAGCGGCGCGGCGGTGTCCATGCCCGGGATGATGGACACCATCCTCAACTGCGGCCTGTCGCCGCAGATGGGCCAGTCCCAGCCGGACGCCCAGGCCTTCTGGCGCGTCTACGACCAGTTCATCGCCGCCTTCGCCCGGACGGTAGCCCACGTCGACGCCGCCGAGCTGCAGGCCATCGAAAACGAGTTCGACAGGACACGGCGGTCGCCCAAGACGCCGTGCTCGGCCGACGAACTCCGCCAACTGGCGGAAAGGCACATGCAGCTCTACGCCGACCGCGCCGGGCGGGCCTTCCCCGCTCACCCCCAAGACGCCCTCGCCCAGTGCATCGAGGCGGTCTTCCGCTCCTGGAACAACCCGCGGGCCGTCACCTACCGCCGCGAGAACGACATCCGCGGCTGCGACGGGACCGCCGTGAACGTCCAGGCCATGTTCGGCTCGCAGGTCTCCGGGATCGTCTTCACGACCAACCCCAACAACCTGGCGGCCGACGAGATGATCATCGAATCATCCTATGGCCTGGGCGAGGCGGTGGTCTCCGGGGAGGTCCATCCCGACCACTTCGTGGTGGGCCGCGGCGACCGCAGCATCAAGCGCCGCCTCATCGGGCACAAGGCGCACGCGGTCTGGGCCCTGGGCGAGGCCCACCAGCGCGACGCCGACGCCGCCTCCCTCACCGACCAGCAGCTCCAGCAGCTGGCGGGCATCTGCCTGGACGTGGAGAAGTTTTTCGGCAGGCCGATGGACATCGAGTGGGGCTGGGCGGACGGGAGCTTCGCCCTGCTCCAGGCCCGCCCCATCCGCGGGCTGGAGGTGACCGAGGACGTCGAGATCGGGCGGATGGAGGAGATCCACCGGCTGCGGGAGATGGCCGGCAACGACCGCAAGGTCTGGGTCCTGCACAACCTCACCGAGACGCTCCCGGCCCCCACGCCGCTGACGTGGGACATCGTCCGCCACTTCATGAGCGGCGACGGCGGCTTCGGCAAGATGTACAGGGACTTCGGCTACCGCCCCAGCGACGACATCCGCCGGAACGGCTTCCTGGAGTTGATCTGCGGCCGAATCTACGCCGACCCGCAGCGGGCAGCCGACATGTTCTGGGACGGCTTCCCCCTGAGCTACGGGCTCGACGAGGTCGCCGCCGATCCCAGGCTGATGGACTCGGCCCCTACCCGCTTCGACCCGGACAAGCCCAACGCCCGGCTGCTCCGGTCCCTGCCGCGATTGCTCCTGGACGTGCTGCGCTGCTCCAGGCAGATGAAGCGTGCCCGCCGCAGCGCCGTCGAACGCTTCGAGAGGGAGGTTCTGCCGCCCTACCTGGACCGCGTCCGCCGGAAGCGCAGCCAAGCCCTCTCCGGCCTGAGCACAAAGCAGGTGCTTGACGAGCTGCACGATCGCATGGATTGGGCGCTGACGGACTTCGGGGCCGAATCCCTCAAGCCGGGCTTCTTCGGCGGCATGGCCCGGGCCGCCCTGGAGAAGATCCTGGTCCAGCTGATGGGCACGGAGGCCGGCACCGAGCTGGCCCTGACCCTCACCCAGGGCCTCGGCGGCGACAGCACAGTGCAGCAGAGCCAGCGGCTTTACAACGTCGCCCGCGGGCAGGCAACGCTGGAGGAGTTCCTCACCGACTACGGACACCGGGCCGTTGAGGAAATGGAGTTGTCCCGCCCCCGCTGGCGAGAAGATGCCTCCTACGTTCGCCAGGTCCTCAGCGCCTACCTGGACGCAGCGGTCCCCTCCCCGCAGCAGTGGCACGACAAGAACGCCGCCGGCCGCAAAGAGGCCGAAAAGGCCCTGCCCGAAACCCTCCGCCGGTGGGGCGGAAGCTGCCTGCTGGAGGACATCCAGGCCGACCTGCGCGACGCCCAGCGGATGCTGCCCTACCGCGAGACCGGCAAGCACTACCTGATGATGGGGTACGAGACCATTCGCCTGACCATCCTGGAACTGGGTCGGCGGTGGAACCTGGGGCGGGACGTGTTCTTCCTGAAGCTGGCCGAGCTGGAGAGCTACGAGGGCAATCACCACAAGCTCACCGGGCGGATGGCTGCCCGGAAGATCCGCTGGCAGTCGGCCCGCAGGCTGGAGATGCCCGAGGTCATCGATTCCCGCCACCTGGACAGGCTCGGCGTGCCGAGGGAATACGAAGCGGCCAGGGAGCTGGCCGGACAGCCGATCGCGGCCGGCGTGGCCAGCGGCACGGCCCGGATCGTCAAGGACCCCAGGCAGACGGCCGACCTGTGCAGCGACTACATCCTGGTCTGCCACTCCACGGACCCGGGCTGGACGGCCCTGTTCGTCCGCGCCCGCGGGCTGGTCGTGGAGCAGGGCGGCGTGCTCAGCCACGGGGCCATCGTCGCCCGCGACTTCGGCATACCCGCCGTCGCCTGCCCCGACGCCACCCGCCGCATCCCCGACACCGCCACCATCCGCGTGGACGGCAACCGCGGCCTCATCACGCTGCTGGAAGACCCCTAGCAGGCGCCCGACATGTGGCACGCATTCATCATATTGAACGAGATCGTCGTGAGGGGCATGGACTACGTCCTGGGCTGGATCCTGTACCTGCCGCGGGACCTGCGGCTGTTCACCGTGGCGGTCATGACCTCGGCCATCCTGACCTTCGTCAGGCTGCTGGCGACGGATCAGGACTGGCTGCGGCGGGCGGACGCCGACAAGAAGCGGCTGGGCGAGCTGACCCGGCAGGCCCGCCGCAGCAAGCCGCTGCTCTACGCCGTCGTGCCGGTGGCGCTGCTGGCGGCGTGGTGCTTCGCCCGGCTGGGCTACGAGCCGGCCGCCGCCGACCGGAGCGTGGAAGTGCGGATGTACGTGCCGGCCTCGGCCATCGGCCGCCACGCCCACATGATCCCCCAGGAGGGGCTGGAGGCCGAAAACGGCTGGGTGCAGGAGGTCGCCAGGGACCGACCGGCCCAGATCAACGGGCTGTGGGACGCCTTCAACGCAGCGGTCAGCGGCTGGCTGGGCCGGACGGCCCCGCCGGAGGGCGTGGCTGTCTGGCGCCTCAGGCCCACGCGCAACGGCCGGCGATACGACCTGAAGATCCTTTACGCCGGCGGGGTCTACGAGAAGCAGCTGCTGGTCGATTCCCGGCGGTATGCCCCGCCGGTGAAGACCTACGACGGCGAAAAGGTCACGGCCGTTCAGGTGGCCATGGCGCCGGTGAAGCTGTTCGGCGTGGTGGGCGGGCTGGACTTCATCTTCTTCCCGCCGTGGCTGGTGGCCTACCTGCTCATCGCCATCCCCTTCGTCAGCATCCTCAAATGGGTCTTTAGCATCCACTGACGCCCGACCAGCGGCCCGAGGCCGGGGGCAGCGCCGACCACGGGGCTTCGCGCGGGCCTATGGCTGCCGCTGGTCCTGCCGCTCTGCCGGCGCCTGCCCGGCCGGGGCCAGGGCCAGCAGGGCGTAGCGGTGAGGGAGCAGCCGCTCATCGGCCTGGGGGGCAAGGTACAGGGTGACGCACTTGCCGTCGTCGGCCTGGAGGGTCAGGAGAATCTGAAGCCGCAGGAGCTGCACCTTCGCTGGCGAGCTGCCCATGGTGGCGTGCGGACCGGCCAGCTCAACCGTCCAGCCACGGGCGTCGCGCCGGGCCTGAACCGGCAGCAGGGATGCCTTCAGCGTGGCCTCCGGCGCCAGGCGGGTCAGCAGCTTCAGCGAGCGCCGGCCTGCCGAATCACAGCGCAGCGCCAGTTGGGTCCAGGTGTCGCGATCGGCATCAACGTCCAAGACCAGTTCCCAGTCCGGCAAAGGCTGCGGCGCCGTGGCGGGTTGATCGGGCAGGGACGTCCACAGCCGGCTGGAGGCTGAGGGCCGGTGCACGTTTCCAGAAGTCCTCGTCCAATCTGCCGTCCACGGAGACCGCACCGGCCGGCGTGGGGACCACCAGGCCATCGCCCTTCACGACGGCCAAGGCCGGCTCCTCCAGTGCGGCCAGCTCCGTTTCGGCAAACCGCCGCCACGCCTCATCGGTGGTGAAGGCAACCAGTTGCCTGTGGGCGGCCCGGGCGGACTCGAAATCCTTCAGCAAGGCCCGCCCTTGGGCCAGAAGCATTGTCCCCGGCTCGTCCTCCACCCACACCCGCCAGCGCGGCTCCAGCAGGCGGTCCAGGACGGCCTTGAAAGGCGTCGCCTCGGCCGGGCCCGGCGCCGCGGCCGAGCGAATGCGGAGGATCGCCTGCTGCCACTCGCTGGATGCGGCCATGGCCACCGAGGCCACGTTGATGCGATCGCACAGCGGATGGGCCCGCCCGTGCGCCAGCAGCGTGCGATTCACGTCCGCCGCGGCCGCCAGCTCTCCCTGCTCCAGCAGCCGAACCATCAGCAGGTAAAGCATGTCAGCCGGCAGCGGGTCATCAGGCCGGGCTTTGACGGCCTCCAGCAGGGGGCCCACGGTCACCGCCAGGTTCCGACCCAGCAGGGCCGTGGCCCGCAGCACCGCCCCGCTGGCGATGGCCTCGCCGACCGGCGGCGTGGCCTCCAGCCGAAGCCGGGCCGGCGACAGGCCGGAGGTGAACAGCGGCGCCTGGGGAAGGATCTGCGGACAGCGAAAGCCGGTGACGCAGGCCGGCCGATCCATCGGCCCGATCCACGGCATCAACCAGCCGGCCCGCAGCGCCAGCACGGACAGGCTCGTCTGGGCCGGAATGGGATATCGCCAGCCCACGAACTCCACCGCCGTCTCCTGCCTGCTCAGGGCGGGCGGCTTCTTCCAGGGCGGCGTGAAGTCCGCGTTCTCGCCAAGGCCGGTCACGACCCGCTTGACCCGCCAGGCCGCCAGCCCCAACTTCTCCAGCTCCGGGAACGCCGAAGCCTCCGCCGCCATCTTGACTGCCTCCGCGGCAAGGCCGGAGACAAGGCCGCTTTCGCAGGCCAGGCCCAACGCCTGGTATCGGCGCGGGCCCACGGCCACGACCTCCGGCTGGTAGAGCCGCACCGCCGCCACGAGTTGGCGCAGCATCTCCGGGCGGGCGGGCACGTCCAGCCGGGCGGACCAGCGCTGGAGGATTCCCTGCTCGTCCAGCCGCTGCGCGGAGGCCTGGTCGGCCACGGAGTCGAAGTCGGTCAGCACAAATGCCCCGGCCGCCCCGGCGGCAGCCGCCGCGGAGCGCAGGGCCACGTCCCCCCGCAGGCGGCCATCAGGGGGCGGACCCGGCCCGACCGCGGGCATAGCGGCAAACAGCACGGCGGCGTCGGCCCCGGCGGCCGCGTGGGCGACCAGCGCCGGCAGGATGCTGACCTCGCCGGGCCCGGCGATGAAAAGCACATCCACCTGCCCGCCGCCGTGGAGGAGTTTCCAGCTCTTTCCGCCGTCGGCACTTCGCCAGATTCGCCCGCCGTCGCCGCCGGCCAGCAGCTCCCCGTCGGGGGTGGACATCAGGGCGTGCACCGGCCCAGGGCGGGGCCCAGGCAGCGCCTCCAGCTTCCCGCCGCCGGCGCCGGCGTGGAAGATGACACCGGCCAGCCCTCCGGCCAGGTACACTTCACCCTTGTCGCCTGCGGCAATGGCCTCCAGGTCCGCCAGCCGCCGGGTACCCCTGGCCAGCGGCAGGGCCAGCGGCTGCCACCCCCGGCCTGAGCCGGTGTGCAGCAGGGCGGAACCATTTTCGCCCGCCACCCAGCAGGCCTCGGGGGCCAGGTACCGCACCGCCGCCAGGGCCGCCTCCGAGGAGATGGCCAGCCGGGGAATCGGCAGCTCCTTGAGGCGATGCAGGAAGACGATGCGGTGGTTCGGCCCGACCAGGCAGGCGTTATTGGCATCAAGACAGTCCCCGCCCAGAAGCTCGCCCCGGGACTCGGTGCTCACCGGCGCCCAGACTCTCCCGCCCGTCACGCTCATCCATACGCCGGAAGGACATAGCGCCGTCGGCTGCCCGAAGACGATCCCCCCCGGCTCCTGCAGCCAGCCCCCGCGCAGGTACGGAAGCGGTCCCGCGCCAGCAGGCCGGCCACCCCATTGCCCCAGCCCGACAGCGGGCGCCTCACTCCAGGTCTTCCCGCCGTCCACGGTTCGGAGAATCACCCCGACGCCGCGCCCGGCCGGATGGCCCGGCAGGCCTCGGCCGCCCACGATGTAGCCGGTCTTTTCGTCGCTGAAGCCGACGGCCGAGAAATCCCCCGCGGCCGGGCACGCTGCACGCTGCCATTCCCGCCCGCCGTCGTCGCTGCGGAGGACAAGCCCGCCATCGCCGACGGCCCAGTATGTCTTGCCGGCCCGGGCAAAGCCGCGGACCGCCCCTTCCCCGCCGGGCGCCGCCGCGGCCAGCGACAACAGCCAAACCGTCGCGGAAAGGCATCGCATAGAAAGCATTTTACCATCCCGTCCCCGGCCACGAGCCCACCGTGCAAGGCGCGGGGTTCTCCCCGGCCGCCGACTCGCGCCGGGCTATTCGCGGCCGCGCCGGTCGGCCAAACACGGGCGGCGGGCGGGGAAGGCTACTTCGCAGCGGGCCTGGTGTCCGGGGAAGGGGCAGAACCCGTGGCCGGCGCGGTCCGCGTGGTCGTGGGCTCGAGGCCAGGGCCCTGGAAGAACTCTCGGATGGTTCGCATGGCCGGCTTGCCCGTGGGGATGTAGGAGGTGTCATTCATTCCGCCGACCTGGTCGGGGTGGTTTTGCCATTCCCACAGCAGGACGCCGGCGACGTCGTTCTCGCCCGCCCAGGTCTTGAAGAACGCCTGGAAGCACAGGTCCTGCGTCTTCGGGTCGGGGGTGGTGGAGGCGTAGTAATTCCAGGGCTCCTTGGCGCAGCCCTCCTGACTGGCCCAGCCGACCTCGGTGAAGAGAATAGGCCGCCCGATCTTCTTGCGCCACTTGAGGATGTTCACCTTTATGGGCTTCCAGGCCTCCAGCAGCACGTCCAGGGAGGGCTTCTTGTCGCCGACCAGGTCGTAATATACGGTCATGCCGACCATGTCCAGGTCGCGCCACCACTGGATGTTCTCATAGTGGTCCCAGTTGGCCGAGTAGGTGAGCTTGCCGCCGTAGACGCTTCGGACCTTTCCGATGAGCCCGCGCCAGCGCTGCGTCTGGTCTTCCAGCAGAATCAGCTCGGAGCCGACGATGAACGCCTCGGCCCCGGCGGATTCGGCGATCTTGGCGTAGAAGAGGACGAAGTTTTCGTAACGCTCCCACCACTTGTCAGGCTCGGGCGGGTCGATCTTGCCGCGCCATTCCCCCGTGCGAGGGTTGTCCAGCAGCACCATGGGCATCATGACCACGCGCAGCCCCCGCTGGCGGGCCAGCTTGATGAGCCCAATCAGCCGCTCGATGGAGGGGACCTTGCGATACTCGATGAACAGCGAGGAGGAGGAGCCGTTCTCCTGATGGGCGGCCACGGAAAGACAGATGGTGTTGGCTCCCGTCCTGGCAATCTCCTCGACGTACTGTTCAAACGGGATCTTCGGGTCGTAGGAGTGCAACTGCAGCGTCATGCCGCGGAGCTGCTGGGCCGGAGAGGGCCTCAGCGGCGGCCCATCCTCCGGGCGCCCGCCCGCGGTCTGGGGCGACTCGTGCCGGAACGCCTGCGGCAGCGCCGCCGCCCCCAGCAGCATGACCAAGGCCCCCAGCACCATCCATCGCTGGTTTTGCGGGTTGTTCCGCCTTACCGGTTGCCGGTCGAATTCGGCCATCATCCTGAAATCCATCCGGTGATACACACGTGCAAGGCAAAAGCGGGTGAATTATCGGCCTGCGTGGCCTGCGCCTCCATGTCTCGACCCATGCCCTTCCTGAGCTCACCACCGGCCCTGCTGCTCAGGCTGGATCGGCCGGGCGGCTCGGAGCCGCTCGGCTAGGTCCTTTCCGTCCAGGCGCGGAGGAATTCTCTCCGCCCGGCCGAGAAGATGCAAGATTGTAGGCATCAGGTCGACCGTTCGCGCGGCGGTGATGGCGCTTTTTGCCGGCAGCTCCGGGCCAGCCCAGAGCCAGGGCACGATGATCTCGTGCCGGAGCAGCCCGCCGTGGCCGCCCTTTTCGCCGCCCGCAAAAGCCCAGCCGTCCCGCGCGAACAGCGTCATGTCGCCGTTCCGCGGCGAATCGTTCAGCTCCGCCAGTTGGGGCACCACGTCGGGCTTGGGCGTTTCCAGCGTCGCCGTCAGCCAGACGTCGGCGTCGTGATGCTCACCGTCCATCAACGCCGCTGCCTTCGGAACCGACGCATAGCCCAGGGGATCCGTTCCCGACGTCACGCGGTAGCGGTACAGCTTCGCGCCGTCGCGCACGATCCGGTCGATCACGCCGACGCCGGCCTTGCTCTGCACCCGGACACGGTCCTCCCCCAGCCGGACCATCACCAGCTCCGTCGCCGGCAGTGTGGCCAGCAGCGTGGGCAGATCCGGCCGGCCGGACGTGGGGCGGCCAGCCGCGGAAGGGCGCCGAACGCCGTATTTTTCAACGAAACCGTCGATGTCCTTTTCGGTCGGACGCTGCCACCAGTGCTCGCCGGCCCGCAGATGAATGCTGCATCGCCGCAGGCCCCCGGTCACCACCACCGCCCGGGCCTTGGCAAAGTGGGCCAGCCGCCGCTCGAAGGGCAAGCCCCGGCCGAACATGCTGCTGACCGTGGGGATCTTCAACTCTCGGCTGAAGTAGTCGGCGACGTTGGTGTGATTCGGCGTCTCCACGAAGCCATGGTCGGAAATCAGGGTGATATACGTGCGTTCCAGCAGGCCGGCCTTTTCCAGCGACCGGCAGATGTGGCCGACCTGGCGGTCGACGTCGAGGACCATCTCGGTGTACCGGGTCGAGCCGGGCCCGTACTTGTGGCCGACGGTGTCGGGGGTGACGAAGTAGGCCAGGATGAACCTCGGCCAGCGGCCGGTGCGGTTGGCCAGGTCGGAAATCAGCCCAAAACGCACCGTGGTCAGGTGGTTGACCGTTTCCTGGTAGCCGAAGAACCACGCCACGCCGGCCGTGGCCCAGTTGTCGATGTTGCGGGTGGCCCCGCGCCGGACGGGCGTGAGGATGCTGGCGGTGTAGTCGTCGGCCAGGGCCTCGTAAACCGTCGTGGCGGTGAACTCCCCGTCCACCTGCTGGTAGGTCTTGATGAAACCATAGTCCTGGAAGATCAGGCTGTGGCGGTCGAACCACTTGTTGCCGACGATGCCGTGATGGCCGGGAAGAAGCCCGGTGTGGAAGGACACGTTGTTGGCGTACGTGATCGTGGGCAGGGAAGAGACGGCTCCGCGCACGGTCACGCCGCGGTCCACCAGGTACTGGGTGATGTTGGGCAGCTTGCCCGCCCCTTGCAGCTCGTGGAACTTTTCAATGTCCAGGCCATCCACCCACAGGACCAGACCCATCTTCTCGGGCACGACCACACCGTCGCCCAGCTCCACCCGCGGCGGAGCATCCGGCACGCAGCCGGCCAGCAGAATCGGTCCGGCCAGGAGAACCAGCAGGATCAACTCACGGATTCTGAGCACCACGCCACCTCCTGCCTGCCAGCGCGGCCCGGCCATTGGAACCGGTCCGGCAAGATTTCCGTTTTCAAAGCACATCCCTTCGGGGCGCCGCGGGTACACGCAATAGCAGTTTGGGCGGGCTTGTTCAATACCTCCCCCCAGGTTTTCGCGGGGCGCCAAGTGCCCTCGCGGCAGCCGGCAGGCGTCCTCGCTCCCGACGTGCCGGGCGGCCGGCAGGCAATTGTTTGCACTCGGTCAGCAGGGCAATATAATAGCCCACCGCCGTAGCGATGGTCTCATGCGGACACGTTCTCATCGGGAGAAGGGAAATGTCTCAAGACGACGAAGCTGCTCTGCCCGTGGAGGGAGACGAAGAGCTCGAGCCGCTGCCGGTGGAGGCCGAAGCGAAGGCCGCCGGGCAGACCTCCAGCAAGATTCACGCCTTCGGGGCGGCGGCCGCGGCCGGCCCACAACAGCGCAAGTTCACCCGCGCCTTGAACCTGACGGGCGCGGGCGCCACCCGCGTTCGGGTGTTCCACTCCAAGATCACCGTCGCCGCCATCGAACACATGATCGACCAGATCAACGAATGGCTTGACGGCGGCGAGCTCGAGGTCAAGTACGTGAATCAGGTCGTCGGTGTCGTGGAAGGCAAGAAGCCCGAGCCCAACCTGATCATCACCGTGTGGTACTGAGGCATCCGCCCCGGCCGGTGCGGCGGTGCCGGCCGTCACGCCCCCGGACCGGTCGGGCCGGCCTTCGCCTCGCGGGGGGTGACCGGCAGCAGGACGGTGAAGGTGGCCCCGTGTCCGGGTTCGCTATCCAAGGTGAGGCGCCCGCCCAGCAGGTTGGTCAGCTCGCGGGCGATGGCCAGTCCCAGCCCCGCCCCGCCGTGCTCGCGGATCATGACGTTGTCCATGCGGTAGAACTTCTCGAAGATCCGCTGCTGATCG
>LJUF01000197.1 GCA_001303665.1 Phycisphaerae bacterium SM23_33
CAAATAACGATGCCGCAACACCCGAAGTGCGTTGTCGGTCAATTGCAGTGGGTTGGCTTGCATGGTTCAGGCCCTTCCGCTTCGGCGACAACATTTTACCCGCCGCGGCGCGCCGCGCCTCCACGCCGGCACCCCGCCGAGCCGATCCGAAGCCGCCCATCCCGCCCGCCGGCCGCCGACGTCAAGACGCAAAACGCGACCGGCCCCGTTCGAAAAAAACAACGGCAGGATGCCCTCGAAGAAGCGGCTGACCGCTGACGCAAGGCTTTGCCGCTTTTTTCGCGCGCATTCCCGCTAAAGCGAACGGAAAATCTTTGTCGAAAAATATTGTGGTTATGCTTGCAAAATAATTAGCGACGTGTGTACAACGCTGTCACGTTCTTTGTACGCGGCTTCTTTCCGTGGAAAAGGGAAGGGAGGTGATTGTAAATGGCGAAGAAGAGAGCCGCAAAGAAGAAGGCAACAAAGAAGAAAGCTGCAAAGAAGAAGAAGTAACGCCACGAAGAGAAAAGCAGCCAAGAAGAAACAACCGTAAAAGGACCGCTGATGGACTTCAGCGGTCGCCCGAATGGGAAAGAAGTCGGGAGCAGTAGGTGCCCAGCCACGGCAGCACCTACTGCTTTTTTGCGCCGGCTTTCCTGCGGCGGCAGCACGTGGCTGAAGAGACAAGGGCGCCGCCGTCGGCGCGCGGTCCGCTTGGCGGCTCTCAACGAGACGGAGACGAGGCAAAGCACGGCACAACGGGAACCGGGAACCTTCGCGGAAAGGCGCGGGTGTTGGACGTCGGGCCTCGCCCGCCGGCCGGGGGCAGTGGCCCCATCCTTTCGGCCGGCGCAAGCCGCGAAGGCATCATCACAAGCCTTTTGTATGGAAAACCTTACGCGCCTCAATTCGCCGGCTCCTTTACTCGGTTTCGACTTCGCGTCCAACGGCCTTGCTTCGGGCCTCTTGCCCGGAGCAGCGTCTTACCAGCCCCTCAAGACCTCCTGACCCGCCCAGGCGGGAGATCTTCGGAGTCACGCCACGATTCGGCCGCGGGCCCCCGGCCTGACCAGACGAACTTGCGGGACGGGGGCGCCGGCCTATAATGGCCACCGTGCGAAGCATTGCCGTGACCAATCAGAAAGGCGGGGTGGGGAAAACCACGACGGTCGCCAACCTCGGCGCGGCCCTGGCCCAGCGCGGCCTGTACGTCTGCCTGGTCGACCTGGACCCCCAGGCCCACCTCACGCTGCACTTCGGCATCGACCCGACGGCTCTGAACGCCACCACGTACGACGTGCTCACCGCCGACGTCCCCCTCAGCCGCGCCGCCATCCTCGTGGAGAACCATCTCACGGTAATCCCATCGGTCATCGACCTGGCGGCCGCCGAGGTCGAAATGGCCGGCACCGTCGGGCGCGAGCAAATCCTCCGGGACCGCATCGCGGCCGAGACCTTCCCCTACGACCTGCTCATGATCGATTGCCCGCCCAGCCTGGGGCTGCTCACCCTCAACGCCCTGGCCGCCGCCGAGGAAGTCATCATCCCGCTTCAGCCGCACTTCCTGGCCCTGCAGGGCCTAGGCAAGCTCCTCGAAACCGTCTCCCTGGTTCAGCGGCGGATCAACGCGGGTCTGAAGATCTCCGGCGTCGTCTTCTGCATGCACGAAGGGGCCACGCGCCTGGCCGCCGAGGTGGTCGAAGACGTGACGCGGTTCTTCAGCTCCTCACGCGGCGCCGGCCGCCCCTGGTCGGAGGCGCGGATCTACCGGACACGAATCCGCCGGAACATCAAGCTGGCCGAGTGCCCCAGCCACGGGACGACCATCGGCCACTACGACCCCTTCTCCCTGGGCGCGGCCGACTACTCGGCCCTGGCGGAGGAGTTCATGGCGGCCTGCGAAGGCCGGCCGGCCGGAGAACACGAACCTGCCCGGCCACAGGCCCAACCCGCGCCGGAAGCAGTCCAGCCGGCGCCGGCGGAGGCCGCAAGCGCCCCGGATCAACCCCAACCCGCGCAGGAACAGGACGAAGCCTCGGCCACCGCCGCCAACCCGGCCGCCCTGCCGCCCGAGGCGGCGCCGTGAAAGCCCACGCCAGCCCGGCCGGTGCGGGCTAATCCCCAAATCCCGCCTCGGCCACTTCGATGGCCCGAAGCAGCGCCCGGGCCTTGTTGATGGTCTCCTGGTACTCCCGGGCCGGCACCGAGTCGGCGACGATGCCCGCCCCCACCTGGACGTACGCCTTGCCGCCGGTGACGACCATCGTCCGCAGGGCGATGCAGGTGTCCATGTTCCCGCTGAAGTCCACGTAGCCCAGCGCCCCGGCGTAAGGCCCGCGGCGGGTCGGCTCCAGCTCGTCGATGATCTCCATGGCACGGATCTTCGGCGCGCCGCTGACCGTGCCCACCGGCAGAGACGCCCGCAGGGCATCGAAGGCGGTTTTGTCTTGGGCCAATTTGCCCGTGACGTTGGTGACGATGTGCATGACGTGGCTGTAGCGCTCGACGGCCATCACGTCCGAGAGATGGATGCTTCTGGGCTCGGCCACCCGTCCCACGTCGTTCCGGGCCAGGTCCACCAGCATGATGTGCTCGGCCCGTTCCTTCTCGTCGGCCAGCAGCTCGGCCTCCAGGGCCTTGTCTTCGGCCTCGGTGGCACCGCGCGGCCGGGTCCCGGCCAGCGGGCGCGAGGTGATCACGCCGTCCTCGACGCGGCAGAGGATCTCCGGCGAGGACCCCACCAGCGTCACCTCGGGCGTGTTCAGCAGGAACATGAACGGCGAGGGGTTGACCACGCGCAGGGCCCGATAGATGTCGAACGGCTCGGCCTCGGTGGCCACGCCCAGCCGCTGAGACAGCACCACCTGGAGGATGTCGCCGGCGCGGATGTATTCCTTGCACTTCTGGACCGCCTGCTCGAAGGTTGGCCTGGCGAAGTTCGACTCGAACGGGGCCTGCGGCAGCCCCTCCAGCGTGACCTCGCCGACCCCCCGGCCGTTGCCGGCGCGGACGCGGCCGATGGTCCGCTCGATGGACTCGGTGGCCTCGCGGTAGGCGCTGCCCGGGTCGCCCTTGACGTGGGCGTTGCAGACCACCTTGATGGTCTTGGACACGTGGTCGAAGATGACCATGGTCCGGTACAGGCCGAAGCTCAGGTCCGGCAGGTGCAGATCGTCGCCCGGGCCCTCGCCCAGCCGCTCGTAGTACCGCACCATGTCGTAGGCGGCATATCCGACCACGCCGCCGGTGAAGCGCGGCAGGTTGGGCAGGTGCACCGCGCGGTACGGTGCCATCAGCTCGCGCAATTCGGCCAGCGGGTCGTCGGACTGCTTCTCCTGCGGCTGGCCGCCGCGCCGGCGGACGACGACCCGGTCGCGCCTGACGGTGAAGGTGACCTCCGGGTCGACGGCCACGAAGGAATACCGGGCGATTCGCTCCCCGCCGACCACGCTTTCCAGCAGGAAGGCGTGGGGCGCCGGGGCGAAGCCCGCAGGATAGGCCAGACGCTGATACGCGCTGACCGGCGTGAGCGCGTCGGCCAGCAGCTGCCGATACACCGGGACCGTGTTGCCTTTCTCAGCCAGGGAGCAGAAATCCGTAAAGTTGGGGTAATGGTGTTTCATGGCATTTCTCGCGACATCCGGGAACCTCAATACCTGTCATCGGCGCGAAGCGCCCCACGGCTTAGCAGGCCGAGATGCTCGTCCGCGGACGGCACCCCGGCCAGGGCCACACCCAATGTCGCGCGAAACGCATCATGACGCCGACATTGTACGGCCAGAACGCGGAACTGCCAACCGCCATCTGCGGCCGGATCTCCGCCCTCACCCGTCCGCCTTGCCGGCCACGATGCAGAGGCGTAGTATAGGCAAAGCATAACGCAACCAACTTCCCTCTCGGGAACGTGTTGGGGAAAGGGGCGCGGCTTGAAAGCCAGGCAGGTCATTTGCGCGGCCTTGCGGAGATACGCAGGGATTTTCCTGCTCGCCCTTGGGCTTTTTTCGACCAAGGTCTGGAACAGACCGGGAGCCGCTCGGACCGGCGGCCGGCTCGAAGAGGCTGCGGACCCGGCCGTGCTGGCCCTGGCCAAGAACAAGTCCTGGGACGAGCTGCGGCAGCTTGGGGAGAAGCCAGACGCCGAGCCCGCACTCCCGCAGATGCGCTGCCGCGGCATGGTCACGGACTTCTGCCGCCCGGGGCAGATGAAGTCCCTGACCGTGGACGAGACCCGCAGGCGGCACCGGGTCGTCCCGATCGCCTCCAGGACCCACCGGCGGCATCCGGGCGCGGCCAGCCGGCCTCCGGCGCGCCACGGCGCCGAGGCGCGCCCTGGCTGGGCCGGCGGCCAAATCCTGATACAATGATGTGCACACTCAATGGCGTTGGCTGGGAATGCCGTTGACAGGACCTGCTGTCTGAAGCCCAACACAACGGGATCGGTCATGGGTAAGAAAAACAGACGCGAGGCGATGCTTTATGAGCCGCTGGAGGACCAGAAGGTCCACTGCCGGCTGTGCGGGCACGAGTGCCGGATCAGCCCGGACGGCTACGGCATCTGCCGCGTTCGCCAGAACGTCAGCGGCAAGCTCATCTCGCTCAGCTACGACGCCCTGGTGGCCGTCCACGTCGACCCCATCGAAAAGAAGCCGCTGTTCCACTTCCTGCCCGGGACGCAGAGCCTTTCGGTGGCCGCGGCCGGGTGCAACTTCCGCTGCGAGTTCTGCCAGAACTGGCAGATTTCGCAGGCCCCGGCCGAGGGGCGAATCATCGGCGGCCAGGAGATCCCGCCGGACAAGCTGGTGGCCCTGGCCCAGCGGCATCGCTGCGCCTCCATCAGCTATACCTACACCGAGCCGACGGTCTTTTACGAGCTGGCGTACGACACGGCCGCGCTGGCGCAGCAGAAGGGCATCCGGAACTGCTTCGTCTCCAACGGCTACATGACCCCCCGGGCGGTGCAGACCATCGCGCCCTACCTGGACGCGATCAACGTCGACCTGAAGGCCTTCCGGGAGGAGACGTACCGCAGCGTGATGAAGGCCCGGCTGGAGCCGGTGCTGACCTGCCTGAAGGCGTTGGTCAAGGCCGGCATCTGGGTGGAAGTGACGACGCTGGTGGTGCCCGACATGAACGACTCGGACGCCGAGCTCCGCGACATCGCCCGCTTCATCGCCGAGCAGCTTTCCCCGGACACCCCCTGGCACGTGAGCCGCTTCCACGCCGATTACAAGATGACCGACCACAGCGCCACGCCCGTCGGCCGGTTGCACCGGGCGCTGGAAATCGGCCGGGAAGCCGGGCTGCGCTACGTCTACTGCGGCAACGTCCCCGGCGATGAAAATGAAAGTACGGCGTGCCCCGACTGCGGGGCAACACTGATCCGAAGAGTGGGCTTTGGGATCCTGGAGAACCGCCTGGCCGACGGCCGCTGCCCCGACTGCAACACCGAGATCGCGGGGCTGTGGGCGTAGGCCCCGCGGGCGGGCCGCCTTGGGGGCTTCCCGACCGGCCGGCGGGTCACCGTTTCTTGCGGCGGCTCCGCCGCTCGCGACGCTTCTTGGAGCCCACCTTTCTTCTTCTTCTGGGTTTTCCCATTGCGCTCCTCAATGACCGCCTTGACGCGGCCGGTACGACCAAAGCCATCACCTGCGCCGCGCCTTTCGCCGAAAGCGATTATAGCCGCTGCGCCGCGGCTGTCGAACAGTATCGCCTGGGCGGCCCGGCCAGAGCCTGTTGGCCGCCGCCCGCCGCCGCGCCTTTTTTTTGGCTATTGCGTTCGAGAGCAGATCGCGGCATCATATGCGGCGGTTTTCCCGGCCAGGTGAATTATTTGATTGGTGAGGCAGGCATGGCACCGCCGAGAATCCGCCGCACGCTTGTCGTGGGCCTCCTTTCCGCCCTGGTTCTGGCGGTTTGGACCGGCCCGGCCAAGGGCCAGCGTCCGACCAACGGCCGCGGGATCTACCAGGAGCAACTGCGAGTCGAGCTGGACAAGCAGCAGGCCGCCGCCCGCGAGATCGGGCTGGACGCCGGCGGGTGGCTGAGCTTCGGGCTGTTCCATTACGACGACATCCTCGGGCAGGACCACACGCTACGGCAATACCAACTGCGGCTGTGGGCGTCCTACACGCTCAGCGGGGTGCACAACTTCTACGTCCGCGGGCTCACCGGCTACGACGACTGGAACAGCGGCGACAACCCCAGCGGCGGGCGCGGCGACGACTATGAGGACCCCGACGTGGAGCGGGCGTGGTACCGCTTCGATTACAGCCGGCTGATCCGCAACCAGACCGGCCAGGACCCCCGGCTGGGCTTTTCGGTGGAGGTGGGCCGGAACTTTCACGAGATCGGCACGGGGCTGGTGCTGGCCCTGCCGCTGGACGCGGTGCGGATCACCGGCCACCTGGGCGACTGGCAGCTGACCGCCCTGCTGGCCAAGACCATCGAGAAGACACCCAACATCGACGACTCCCCCGCCGTCAGCACCCACATGAAACGCTGCTTCTACGGCGGGGAAGTCCGCTCCCCCGGCTTCGACCGCCACGAGCCGTTCGTCTATTACCTCTGCCAGAGCGACCACACGGAGGAATGGAGCGAAGAGTGGTTCCAGGAATATAACTACGACAGCAGCTACCTCG
>LJUF01000198.1 GCA_001303665.1 Phycisphaerae bacterium SM23_33
CACCGCCGTTGCCCCGCAGGTGAGCTTGTCCATCACCAGGTGAAGATTGGTCTCGTCCACGCCGCTGGAGATCTGCATTCTCCTCTTGGGGTTTTTGGGGTCCGGCACCTCCAGCGTCATCCCCAGCAGTTGGGACGGGTCGGTGAACGTCGCCTTGTTCTTGCGGGCCAGGGAAATGAACT
Organism: Phycisphaerae bacterium SM23_33; assembly: GCA_001303665.1. Classification (GTDB taxonomy): domain Bacteria; phylum Planctomycetota; class Phycisphaerae; order SM23-33; family SM23-33; genus SM23-33. The sequence continues at coordinate 183 of LJUF01000198.1, forward strand.
CGGCCGTCTGCTCGCTCAGGCCGGCCTGCTCCAGCTGGGGCTGGAGGGCGTTGGGGTCGGCGGTGTTGATGTTGATCCGCGGCTTGCCTTCAATGTCCGTGTCGGGCTCGTAGCTGATGGCGGTGGCCAGGGCCGCCAGGCCCAGGTCGAGCTGGCCGTCCCGGTTGTCGGGCGGGAAGGAGTCGTCGGAGTCGTCCTCGTTGGCCTCCAGCGTGCCGTTGCGGTTGGCGTCCTCGCCGAAGACGACGGTCCCGTCGAAGCCCTTCACCAGCAGCAGCTCCTCCAGCGTCGCCAGCAAGCCGTTGTTGATCTTGTAAGGGCTGGGAAGGGAATCGTAGTACTCCTGCTCGGCGCCGTTGGGCCGGGCGTCACTGTCACCGTCGCAGAAGTCCAGCAGGCAGTCCACCCGCTCCTCCGTCATGCCCGGCAGGGCCAGGAGCACCTCGGCCGTGGCCATGTTGATGCTGATCTTGCCCGCCTCGTCGGTCAGCCCGTACCGAACGGCGCCGGGGTCATTGGCGTTTTCGGCGTACACGGTGAAGAACCATTGCTCTTCGTCCTCGCCGGTGACCAGCTGGGCCTGAAACAGCTCCGGGTTGTCCTGCCAGGCCTGCGGGTTCTGCCGGTCGGTCATGAGCACGCTGATGGCGCGGTGGATTCCGCTCATGGCCGCCGCCCGGGCTTGCTGCCCGCGCTGAAAGGCCGCCTGGGCGCCCAGTTCGCTGCGCATCAGGAACATTTCGCTAGCGGCCACGACCGACAGGATCGCCACCACCACCAACACCAGCACCAGCACGGTGCCGCCGGATGCCTTCTCCGCGGGCCTCATTGCTCCGGCCCTCCGCCGGCCTCGCCGGCACCCTCGCCGCCGGGGCGGGGGCCTCCGCCGGCTGGGCGGGCCCCGCCGCCGGCCGCGGCGGCCGGTATGGCGATGACGCGCCAAGTCGTCTCGTAGGGGTATTCTCGGGGTTCCAGGCCTTCTTCCAGCGGCTGGACGCCCAGGTCGATGCGGACGGCCTGCGGCATCGCCGGGCGGGCCCAGGATTCCGTCCATTGGCTCCCGTCCCAGTATTGCAGGCGGCAGAACCTGGTGTGGGCGCTCAGCAGGACGGTTTCAACGTTGGTGCCTTCCTCGGCCGTCTCGGCCAGTATCGTCCTTTGGCAAAGCCGCTCCAGCCCGCCGATCTGCTCGACCCCCTCCTCGTCGGTGTAGCGGTTCAGCCGGTAGCTCACCAACTGGACGTCGTGCTGCGGCTGAAAGGCCTTGTCCTGCTCGGACGGCTCTTCCCAGACCCCCGGCCTGGCGCGGATGAGCTCGGCCGTCAGGTACACCGCCTGCGAGGGCACCACGGCCCGAGCCACGGAGAATTCCTCCACCGTGCCGTTCAAGCCGACGCCCAGCGTGGAGTACACCACGGCCGACTGAACGTCTTCGGCCATCATGTCGAGGATGCGGCGCTGGGCCAGCAGCGTGTCCGCCTGCTCGTGCAGGGCCTGGCGCACGCCCAGCGTGTGCCGGTAGAACGCGTACACCGTCCCGACCAGGATCACGGCCAGGGCCACGGCCAGAACCGCCTCCAGCAGCGTGAAGCCCGGCGCGGATGGGCGACGGACGGCTGTCGGCTGGCGGTTCCTCATGGCGCGAATTCCCCCTGCTCGGCCTGGGCGCCGGGGTCGAGCATCCACTGCGTCAGCCGGCAGGCGCCGGGCCGGGCCGGATCGCTGCTCTTCACGATAACCGTGACGCGTTTGAGGTTGTCCGCGTCGGTGATGGCCCCGGTGACGATCTCGTAGGTCCAGGTCTCATCTTCCTCCTCGTAGGGCGTGGGCGGGGTGTCGGCCAGTTCGATCCTGCCCGTGGCCAGGTCGGCCAACACCGACTGGGCCAGGTTCATCGCCTGCGTCTGCAACCGCATGTCCTCGGCGGCGCGGATCGCGCTGCGCTGGGCGGAGCCCACCACGGCCGCGGCGATGATAAACAGCGTCAGTGCCAGCAGCACCTCCAGCAGCACAACGGCGGTGGATCGGCGGTTGGCGTTCACTGGGTGGACTCTTCTTCCATGTTGATCTCTTGGGTGTCTATGGTTCCGTCCACGCCGTTGAGGGTGATCTGGACGGCCCAGGGGTGGTCCTCGTCGTCATTGGCCAGGACGATTCTGGCCGAGTCGCTGGTGCCGTCGGGGTAGAAGGTTATCTCCGCCAGCGTGGGCTTGTCCTGCTGGGGCTCGCCGGGCTGGGAGGTCTCCAGGTCGGCGAAGGCGCTGGCGCCGGTCAGCTCACAGCTCAGGGCGCGGACGCCTGCTTCCAGCCGCCCCAGCTTGACCCACCAGGCGAGGTAGGGCTGGAAGGCCCCCGGCGCGCCCAGCGGGTCGGGCTCGATGCTCACCACGGGCTGGCCGGTTTCCGCATCAAAGCCCAGGCGGAAGCGTCTGCCGGCGTTGGCGGCTTCGGCCCGGGCGGTCCGCAGCAGCGAGGCCATCCGGCTGGAGCTTTCCTCGACCCGGGTCGCTTGCAGCGTGCCGTGGAAGCTGCCGATCACCAGGGCCGAAAGCAGCACCAGCAGCGCCAACGTCAGCATGACTTCCAGCAGCGTGAAGCCCGGCGCCCGGGCCTGCGCGCAGACGCGGCGGCCCCGTCCCGCGGGCCGCCGCCAGCTCCAAGCCCTGTGGCCGGTCGAGGCCTGATCACGTACCCGGCTTTTCCTCGGACCAGTTCTTGATGTCATCGTCGGTGCCGCTCTGCCGGTCCGGGCCGTTGGACCAGAGCTTGTACTTGAGCCCCAGCGAGGCTTCCGTGCTGCCGGCCTCCACCAGCTCGTAGTTCAGGGCCTGGCCCCATACGTCCTTGGCCTCCCGCTTGAGGTACGGGCCGCGCCAGTTCTGCCCCTCGGCGTCGTCGCTGAAGGCGGGCTTGGTGCGCAGCGCCGCCAGGCCCTCCTCCGCCGTGGGGTAGCGGCTCATGTGCATGTTGAAGGTATCCAGGGCCGTCTCGATCTCCGCCAGCAGCAGTTTGGTCGAGTCGACCTTGGCGCCCTCGCGCACTCCCGAAAATGCCATGATCCCCACCGTGGCAAGCAGGCCCAGGATCAGAAGCACCAGCAGGACCTCGATCAGCGTGAAGCCCCGCCTCCTTGTTCTGCTAACGTTCAACGCTCTGCTCCTTTCCATGGTTCGTTTACACCCGATTTCTGCCATATCTTTTATCTCATCGTTCGGGCCATGGTGAAGATCGGATACAGCAGCCCGACCGCGATGAACCCGATGACGCTGGCCATGATCATCAGCATCAGCGGCTCGATCAAGCGCACGGCCGCGTCCACTTGGCGGTTGGTGCGGCGCTCCACGGTGTCGGCCAACTGGACCAGGACGCGGTCCAGTTGGTTGGACTCCTCGGCCACGGCGATCATCTCGATGATCTCCGGCGGGAAGAATCCGCTGCGCCGCAGCGGCTCGGCCAGCGGCTCGCCGGCGCGGACGTTTTCGCCGGCCTCCTCGACGGCCCGGCTCATGAGCTCGTTGCCGGTGGCGTCCTTGGCGATGGTCAGGGCCTGGAGGATCTGGACGCCGTTGGCGAGCATGGTTCCCAGCACGCGGCAGAAGCGGGTGATGGCGACCATGCGGATGGCGCGCCCGGCCAAGGGCAGGCGCAGCTTGGCGCCGGTCCAGAGCTTTCGCCCGCCCTCGCTGCGCAGGAAGCTCGACGCCAGCAGGGCCAGCAGCAGCAGCGCCGCGGCCAGCGGCACGTAGTGCTGGCGCAGGGTGCCGGAAACGGCGAAGAGGACTTGCGAGGGCAGCGGCAGCGGCACGTCCCCCAGAAACTCCTGAAACATGGGCACCAGGAACAGCAGGATGATGGTCACGACGATGGCCGCGAAACTTGCCAGCAGCACGGGGTAGATCATGGCCCCGTGGACCTTGGAGCGCAGGTCGTCCTGTCGTTCCAGGAAGGCCGACAGGTTGGTTAGGACTTCTTCCAGGAAGCCGGCGTGCTCGCCGGCGCGGACCATGGCCACGTGAAGGCTGGAGAAGACCTGGGGTCTCTTGGCCATGGCGTCGGCTAGGGCGTCGCCGCCGGAGACGCCGTCGCGGACGTCGGCCATGGCCCGGCCCAGGGCGGCGTTGACGGCGGTTTGGGAGAGGATATCCAGCGCCCGCAGCATGGGCACGCCGGCGGCCAGCAGGTCGGAGAGCTGCCCGTAGCAGGCGGCTAGGTGGCGGGCCTTGATCCGCCCCCCCCGGCCGCGGCGCGGCCGGGCATCTGCCTGGAGAGCGATGCGCACGGGGAACAGCTCGCGCTGGTCCAGGGTGCGCACGACGGCGGCTTCGCTGTCGGCGTGCATGGCCCCGGTCAGCTCCCGGCCGGTGACGTCCTTCGCCGTGTATTGAAATGTCGGCATGTATCTGGTTTTGTCGGCCCGTTGCCGGGCGGGTCAACGAGCCGGCGGGTCCGCGAGTTCACGAACGAACCGCTTCCACCGCGGGCGGGGCCGGCAGACCGCTACGCCTTGGTGGCCCGAATGACCTCTTCAGGAGTGGTGATGCCTGCCCGCACCTTCATCCAGCCGTCTTCCCGCAGCAGCCGCAGTCCCTCGGCCTTGGCTGTGGCCAGGATCTTACCCGTGGGGGCGCGGTCCATCACCTTTTCGCGGATTCGCTCGCTGGTGACCATCAGCTCGAACAACCCCGTCCGGCCGTAGTAGCCGGTGCCTCGGCACTTTCGGCATCCCACCCCGTGGTGCAGGGTCTGGCCCGGGCGGTACTTGAAGTCGTCGGGCAGCCGGGCGGGGTCAGGCTGGTAGGGCTGCTTGCACTCCGGGCAGACGGTCCGCACCAGCCGTTGGGCCATGGCCGCCTCCAGCGTGGAGGTCACCAGAAACGGCTCCACGCCCATGTCCAGCAGCCGGGTGGCCGAGCTGCACGCGTCGTTGGTGTGCAGGGTGGAGAACACCAGGTGCCCGGTCAGGGCCGCCTGGATGGCGGCCTCGGCCGTCTCCAGGTCGCGGATCTCGCCGATCATGACCACGTCCGGGTCGTGGCGCAGGATGTGCCGCAGCCCGCGGGCGAAGGTCAGCCCGACCTTGGGGACGACCTGGATCTGGTTGACCCCGTCGATGTGGTATTCCACCGGGTCCTCCACGGTCAGCACCTTGATGGACGGCGAGACGATTTCCTGCAAGGCCGCGTACAGCGTGGTGGTCTTGCCCGAGCCGGTCGGGCCCGTCACCAGCATGATGCCGTGCGGCCGGGTGATGATCTGGTGGAAGGCCTCCAGCGTGTCCTGGGCCATGCCCAACTGCGGCAGCGTGAAGTGCACGGTGGTGTGGTCCAGCAGCCGCATCACCACGCCCTCGCCGTACAGCATGGGGATGACGCTCACGCGGACGTCGAACTTCCTGCCGCCCACCTGCAGTTGAATGCGCCCGTCCTGGGGGAGGCGCTTCTCGGCGATGTTCAGGTGGGACATGATCTTGATCCGGGAGATGATGGCGGCCTGGAAGCGCCGCACCTGCGTCGGCATGGTGGTTTCATGCAGCACGCCGTCGATGCGATAGCGGATCTTCAAATCGTGCTCGTAGGGCTCGATGTGGATGTCGGTGGCCCGCTCCTTGATGGCCTCCAGGAAGACCTCGTTGACCAGCTTGATGACGGAGGCCTCCTGGGCCATTTCCAGGAGGTCTTGGCTGTCGGAGTTGTTCTCGCCGAGCACCTCCAGATCGGCCGAGTCCATCATTTCGTCGATGGTCTCCCCGCCCACGCCGTAGTAGGTCTTGATGACCTTGTCGATCTCGTCGCTGGGGGCCAGCACCGGCTGGATCTCCAGCCCCGTCAGCATCCGAACCTCGTCGAAGGAGTACAGGTCAAAGGGGTCGGAGGTGGCCAGGCGGAGCGTGCCGTTTTCCTTTTGCAGCGGCACCAGGCCCCGGCGATAGACCAGCTTGGGCGGCAGCGACCGCAGCGTTTCCACGTCAATCTTCACGTTCGAGAGGTCTACCATGGGGATGCCGAACTGCTCGGATACCACTCGCAGGACCTGTTCCTCCGTGATGCAGCCGAGTTCCACCAGCGTCTTGTCCAGCCGCTGGCCGGTCCTCTTCCGCAAGGCCACCGCCTGGGCCAGGTTCTCCGCCGTGATCAGCCCCTTCTCCAACAGCAACTCACCGATGCTCATACGGCACCTTGGCTCTTAGACCAACACGCTTCCGGCTGGTTCCTTCTTATTCAACCCGCCATGCGCGCGAACGTTCCGCAAATCCGCCTTTGCGGCCAAACGCCTCAACGCCCTCCTTATTGCGTCTTTCGGACGTTGTTCCCCCTGGCCTTGACCGAAAGCGGACCTGGAAGCTGGGGTCGTTGGCCGCCCCCGCCGGACGTGCCGGCGGCGCCGCTGGCGGCGGGCCGGAAGCCGTCGTACGCCGGCGGTCGGCCCCGGCAACGGCTTCCTGAATGAGGCCTCGGCGTGCCTCCCGCTGGCGGCATGGCTTTGCCATGTGCACTGGGTGCCGTATACTTTCGTGGCGGGACGGCCCGGCTTGGGCTCGCCATGTCCGAAGAGTCCGCGTGTCGTCCATAATCGGCACAGCGCCGTTGGTTCAGGGGAGAATTAAGCCCGGGAAAGACCGGGTGGAAATCGAAGGGCACCGCCATGTGGAAGACGTATGAGCTGTCACTGTTCGCGGTCGTGTTGGCGGCCGGCGCCGTGTCGGGACTGGCGCAGGGGCCGGCAACCGCTCCGGTGCGGCCGAAAAAAGCCGTCGACCATGTGAGAGGCCTGATCGATCTGTATTTTCAAGGCCAGGAGAGGGATCGGTTCTTTGCCGCCGCCGGAGTGGATGGAGAGCTGACCAAGGAGGAGTTCGACGCCGCTGCCGGTCAGCCCGGATCGTTCGTGCGGCCGTACGATCGCTGGGCGGCGGCCATCGTCTTCGACGCCGACCACAATCAGCAATTGAATTGGGTCGAGGCGGAACAGTATCGCCTTGCCGTCCGGGCCAAGGTGATGAGAATGTTTGACAAGGACAAGGACGGGAGGCTCACCGGCGCGGAGCGCGATGCCGCCAATGCCTACCTGGGGGCGGGGATGGGCCGGCCCGGGCTCTCTGGCACCGCTCCACCGACCCATGCCGTCGCGCCGCCGCCTCTTCCGCCCGACCTCTTCGCCCAACCCGAGCCGAATGCGCCGCGCACCGATCCTGCCTGGCGGAATCGCTGGGAGCAGTTGCAGGCCAGATATGACGCGGACAAGGATGGCCAGCTTTCCGACGCGGAACAGGAGATGCTGCACGAAGGCCTCCGCGCCAGCTTCAGGAAACGCCTGCTCCAGCAGTTCGACAAGAATCGCGACGGCGCCCTGGACGAGGCCGAGCAGCGGGCCGTGGAAGAGCAGCAGCGGCTTGAGGAGGCGGAATGGCGGCGGCAGTGGGAGCGGATGCAGTGGGACCGCAACAAGGACGGTCAGCTGGATCGGGACGAGCAGGCGGCCATGGAAAAGCATCTTGCCGAGCAGCGCCAGCTGGCCCAGCAGCGCCGGCTGGAGTGGATCAAACGTTGGGACAAGGACGGCGACGGAAAGCTGTCCAACGAAGAACGGGCGGAGGTGACCAAGGACCTGCGCCAGAGAGTCACGCTGCAGCGAAAGCAGATGGACACCAACGGGGACGGCAAGATCACCGCCGAGGAGATCCGGGCATACCGGAAGAAGCTTTTTGAAGAGCCCTAGCGGCCTCGATCATGATCCGAGCCTTGAGAGCCGGTATGGGGACCGGCCGAAGCTGGCTCGGCCCGGCGGCGAGGCGGTTGGAGGATGCGGTCGGCCAGGTCCGCACAGGAGCAAGGGCCGCCGACTGCCCGGCGGCCCTTGCTCGAGAGCTCTGCCTGTCTAGGAATCTCCTCTCTCGGCGCTACTGTTCCGTGCCGATGATCTCCACGTCGTCCACGTCACCGTACTCGTTGGACTTGTTGGCATTGGTCCGGAAGCGGACCCGGAAGTTCGGGTTGTTGGCCGCCCCCGCCGGGCAGGTGAAGTCCTCCTGGGCCCAGGAGGTGGCCTGGGTCCTGCCCAGCTCATACCAGTTCTGCCCGCCATTGTCGGACCACTCGCAGTAGAGATACTCGCCGGAATCCAGACCCTTGGTCCTGCGGTAGTACTTGACGTGGATGTCGGTGTAGCCGGCGGTGCTGAGGGCCTTGGTGATGGAGGCGACCTCGGTGATGTGGGCCCCGTAGGACCCG
>LJUF01000199.1 GCA_001303665.1 Phycisphaerae bacterium SM23_33
TGAACAGGGCCTCGACGGTGAACACGTCGATCTCGCGGTCCTTCACCCCCAGCGGCCGCCCGCGGTGGGCGTACATGGCCAGGCCCTTGGCCGCGTGCACCAGCAGGTCCTGAAGGGCCGCCGTGTCGGCGTCCTTGCCGCAGACCCCGGCGACCGTGCAGCCGGTGCCCTTGGCCGTCTGTTCGCATTGATAGCAGAACATGCTCATGGAGCGGCTCCTTGCGATGAAGATTCATGTCCGCCGGCAGTAAGCCGACTGTCCGAAACGCGGCTGATCCGCCCGTCAGGCGGAGGCGCGACGGCCCGGCTCGGCCGGCGCGGCCTCCGGGCATTCCTCTTCGACCGTGCCGCGGACGCCGACGGTCACGTCGCGAACCTCCAGGTCGGTCCGCCCGGCCTTGGCCAGGGCCGCCTCAACTATAGACACGATGCCGCCGCAACACGGCACCTCCATGTGCGCCACCGTCACCGAGCGGACGGCGTTGAGGGCAAAGACCGCCGCGAGCTTCTCGACCTGGGCCTGCGCGTCGTCCAGCTTGGGGCAGCCGACCAGCACGGCCCGGCCCCGCAGCAGCCGCTGGTGGAAGTCCCCCAGGGCAAAGGGGACGCAGTCGGCGCAGACCAGCAGGTCGGCGTGCTGAAGGTACGGTGCCGTGGGCGGAACCAGCCTCAACTGCACCGGCCAGTGGGCAAGCTCCGGCCTCGGCTGCCCGCCGGCCTCGCCCGGTGGGTCACGCGGACGTTCCAGTCGGCGGGCGGCGGAGCCCGGGCAGCCGCCGGCCGGCCGGGGCGGCGCCTCCGCGGGCTGCTGAAGGTGCTCATGGACCGCGGCGGGGTCGAAGGCCTCGGCCTGGCGCTGCTCGATGGTGATCGCGCCCCGCGGGCACTCGCCCAGGCACGCGCCCAGCCCGTCGCAGTAAGACTCCTTCACCAGCCGGGCCTTGCCCTCAACGATCTGCAAGGCCCCCTCCGGGCAGGCGGAAACACACTGCCCGCAGCCGTCGCATTTCTCCGGGTCGATCCTGATGATGTCGCGGAGCACGGCACTACCGCCTTTCCAACACCCCGGCCAGCCTGCTCAGCCGGGTGCTCTCCAGTTGGCGGCGGACCTGCCCGTTCACGGACTTCAGCAGCCCGCCCAGGATGCACCTGGGGCCTCGACAGATGGGCTTGGCCAGCAGACAGCGGCTGTCTGGCATCGGCCCTTCGATGGCCTCGTACACGTCCATCAGGGCGATCCGCTCCGCCGGCCGGGCCAGGGCAAAGCCGCCCCGGGGCCCGCGAACCGAGCCGACCAGCCCCGCCTTGGCCAGACGCTGCATCACCTTGGCCAGGTGGGCCTGCGAGGCCCCCAGGATGCGGGCGATGCGGCCGGCCGACAGCCGCCGCTCCGGCCGGGCCGCCAGCAGCGCCATGGTATGCATGGCCAGCGAGGAGGCCTCCGAGATTCGCAACATATTCGCCATGGCGTTCTATCAGGTATTATAGTACCCAATTACCCGAAAGGCTTCCGCGCGCCGATTTTTTTTCTTTCTTGACGGCTGCCGGGACCTCCCGCCGGCGGCAAGACAGCCGGACCCGCCGACTGCTGCTGCGTCCCCTCTGGCTTGCGGCTGGCACGCCCTGCCGCCGAGCGGTGTCCAGACGTGGGCAACACGGCGTGCAGGCGGCCGGCGCCACCCGTCAGCCCAGGAGTAACAGGCCACCAGCGGCCGACGTCCATCGGCGCACGTTCAGGCCTCACCCGCCGCACGCACGCCGTGCTAAGACCAGCGGATGAACCCGGGTGGGTCAGTCTCCCCCCGCCTCGCGCTGGCCCAGCTCGTGGTCCAGCATGAACAGCGGACCGGCCTGGTCGCCGACGAGCTTGAGCTTCTGCACCAGCACGTCGGCCGAGGCCTCCTCCTCCACCTGCTCGGTCACGAACCACTGGAGGAAGGCGCCGGCGGCGCGGTCGCCCTCGGCCTCGGCCAGCTTGACCAGGCCGTGGATCAGGCCGGTGACCTTCTGCTCGTGCTTGTACACCTCCTCGAAGACGTTCAGGGGCGAGGACCATTCCGCCGGCGGGGCCTGAATGGCCGCCAGAGTCACCCGCCCGCGGCGGTCGTTGACGTGGCCGTAGAACTTCATCGCGTGCTTCATCTCCTCGGAGGCCTGCACGCGCATCCAGGCCGCGAAGCCGGGAAGGTTGATCGACTCCAGGTACGCCGACATGGACAGGTACAGGTAGGCCGAATACATCTCCGCGTTGAGCTGCCCGTTCAGGGCATCCTGCATTTTCTTGCTGAGCATCCCGGTCATCCTTTCCACATGCCGTGAATGTTGCACATCTCCCGGGCGGTGACGCCCTCGGCGTCAAGGTGGAAGACCGCCTCGGGGGCCTGCCCCGGCTTGAGGAACTGGCGGTAGGCCTTGCCGTCGGCCAGCAGCTCGACCCATTGGATGTAATGCTTCTCCAGCATGGGATGGGGCACGTCGCCGACCTTCACCCGGAACCCGCCCTCGATCTTCTCGACGACCGGGACGTGCTTTTCCCTGCCTTCCTCGGCCGTCTTCACGTCCAGGCACAGCATCGGCTGGCCGCAGCAGGCCAGGTGCCCTTGCCCGCCGTCGAGGATCTCCGCCACGATTCCGCAACCCTGGCACTTGTACACCTGCAATTGCTCGATCATGCTGACCGCTCCTTTCAATCCTGGACGGGCCCGCCGGGCCCGCCGCTTGGCCTGGGTTCGGCCTTCGCCGCGGCACGGAAGGCACGGCTGCTGAGGGATGTCCCGTTCTGTCCCATGGGCCCCAACCGGATTCGCCCACTCTCACCCGGCCTGCGGCAAGTGCCGTTGCATTCTATGCCAGATGGGGAGGGGGTTTGCCGGTGCTGCCCTATTTTTCCTTGAACCGTGACTTCCCGGGGCGGACCGCCGGGCCGGGGTCTGACTGAAAAAAGTGGCACCACCACCCCGCCCCGATGTATCCCGATGTACATCGGGAGGTCGGGGCTGTCGGCGGAACGTCCTTGGGTCGCCACACAGAGACCCAGAGAAACAGAGAACAGCGACCCGGAAGGAAAACAGTCCAGTAGGGGTTGTGGTTGTTGAGGTTCTCTGAGCCTCTGTCCCGATGTACATCGGGATGTCGCATCCCCAAAGCCCGGGAACCGCCAACAGGCCGCGAAGGCTGCCACAATCCGCTGTTGCAGCCGCGGGCCGGGCCGGCCAGGGCATTCCGTGACAGCATGGGGTCGGGCTCATATAATGGGCTTGCAGGGCCTTAAGGCTGTTAAGTCAAAACGAGAGGGCGCATCGGCGGATCAGGCGTGTAACGGGTTTGGGTGCCCATGACGGAGCCGATTCAATTCGTGAAGCTGTCGGGCAGCGGCAACGATTTCATCTGCATTGACAACCGCACCGGCGGGTTCGACCGGCTGCTGCCGGAGGGCGGGGCGGGGCGCTTCGCCGCCGTGCTCTGCCGCCGCGGGCTGGGGATCGGGGCCGACGGGCTGATCTTCGCCGTCCAGCCGGAGATCGAAGGCGTCTCCGACATCGCAGCGCGGTTCTTCGAGCCCGACGGCTCGGAGGCCAGGCTGTGCGGCAACGGCACGGCGTGCTTCCTGTATTGGGTCACCTGCAACGGCTGGGTGCCGGACGGCGAGGTGAGGATCCTCACCCCCGCCGGGGTGGTGCGGGGGCGCAACGGCAAGGGCCAGTACGTCCGGGTCTGCATCCCCGACCCCCAGGAGATGAAGACCGACCTCGAAGTGACGGTCGCCGGCCGGGCTTTGAAGTGCGATTTCGTCGTCACCGGCGTCCCGCACGTCATCACCTACGTGGACGACGTGGACCGGGTGGACGTCGGCCACCTGGGGCCGGCCTTGCGGCACCATCCGCGCTTTCAGCCCGCCGGGGCCAACGCCAACTTCGTCCAGGTGCTGGGCGAGGGGCACATCGCCCTGCGGACGTTCGAGTTCGGCGTGGAGGCGGAGACCCTGGCCTGCGGCACGGGCTCGGCGGCCGCGGCCATCCTGACGGCGCTGCGGTTCAAGTGGCCGGAAAAGTATACCTCCGGACAGGAGGTGGTCCGCATCCGCACCCGTGGCGGCCATACCCTCCAGGTGGAGTTCACGGTCAACGAGCACGGGGGAATCGTGGACGTGTGCCTGCACACGGTCGTTCACCAGGTGTATTCCGGGGCCGTGAGCGAGGACCTGGCGGCCAGGGCACTCGGCCGGGATGCCCCGGCGGCCGGCGTCTCCGCCTCGCCCTGAGGTCCCGGATGTTCAGCATAGACCAGAACTGCCACAGCCTCTGGGACGTGCTGCCCAAGCTCCAGGCCCTCAGCCGGCGCGGGGTGAGCCTGACCCACTTCGTCGAGGACATCGACGTGGCCTTCACCTCCCTGGGCTCGGGCCTGGACCAGGCCGACCTCCGCCTGGCCCGCGAGCGCTTCCACCACAGCGGCGGGGCCGACTGGGGGGCGGCGCTGTACTACTCCGAATTCCTCGGCCGGCTGCCCGTGGACGTCCGCGACTGGGAGCCGCTGACCGGCATGAAGACCGGCGTCCTGGCCAGGCAGCTCGGCCGGACGGTCCAGGACCTGTTCGACGAGTTCTCGCCTTCGGACAACTGGCAGCTCATCGGCTCCAGCTACGTGGGCGACCAGGCCCACCACCGCGTCATCGGCGACCTCTCGGTGGCGGAGGCCGCCGGCTTCCTGCGGGAGGTCCTGGCCAAGGCCAAGGCCGACATGCTGCGGGCCTTTCCCGCCCGGCAGTCCCAGCAGCGCTTGCTGGAATGGTTCGCCCGCGAAGAGCAGCTCGTGGAGACGCTGCTGGAAAGCCACGCCCGCGGCTCGCTGCCGGAGCTGTACCGCGCCTGGCTGGAGGCCTACCTGGGCGATTCGGTGAAGTTGGCCGCGGCCTCTGAGCTTTTCGCGCTCGGCGCTTCGGCCGCCCGCGCCGGCATGCTGGAGGTCTTCCTGGCCCATTACGATCAGGCCGCGGGCCTGTACAACGAGGCCGTCGCCGAGAGCGCCGCCAAGCTCCGGCCGCTGAAGACCCACGAGGGCGAGCTGCCTTTCTTCGCCGTCCTGATTCACCAGGGGCGCCGGGTGCGGACCGGGCTGTGGCTCCGCGGAACACACCTGCTGGTCGGCGACAGGCCCTTCCAGCTCGCGCCGGCCGCCCGCCTGCTGCCGCCAGGCCGGCAGGGCCGCCTGCCGATGGAGGCGCTGACCGCCGCGGGCGTCAAGTGCCTGGCCGGCAAGGCCGCCGTGCTGGTGCTGCAGGCCTGCCTCCAGGACGGCGGCGAGCCGCTGGCCATGCCCTATCGCGGCTCGCTGTACACGCCCGTCTCCCGCCTGCTGGCGGCAAAGCTGGCCAAGCACGGCCTGCTGCCCGCCCAACTGCACCCGCTGGTGCGGGTCCGCTTTCACCTGCTGGACCGCATGAAATCCCTGGACACGCCCATCCGCCTGCCGGAGCACCTGGCCGCCTGCTTCGGCCAAGACGAAATCCCCGCCCGCCGGCTGGGCGAGAACTACGCCTCCCTCGCGGCCAAGGCCGTCCGCCGGCTGGAGATGCTCACCGCCCCCGCCGGGCGGAAGCAGTGGCAGGAACAGACCTTCCCCCGGCTGGCCCGCGATCTGGCCGAGCTGGAGAAACGCCGACGCGAGCTGGCCCGAACCGCCCCCAAGAGCGAGGAAATCCGCAACCTCTGGAAGCAGGCCAAGGCCCGGCAGAACGAATTGCTGGCCGGCACCCTCCGCCAGATCGCACGCGACGTTCAGCTCCGCGACATGGACTACTGGGACTCGCGCGGGGCCCTGCTGCCCTGGGCCATCGCACTGGCCGGGCAAAGCTTCTATGATGAGCTCATCAGCCAGGCCGAGGTTTACGAGGAACCCTTCTGCCAGGAGGACGACCTTGGGCAGGCGCGGCCGCATCCGGCGCTACTATGAGCGCAGGCTCCTCACCCGGCGACAGCACTTTGCCGTGCTGGACTGGGCCGACGCCGCCAGCCAGCAGGCCCGCTTCCAGGTCCTCGCCGACAACGTGCCGCTGGCGGGCAAGTCTCTGCTGGACGTGGGCTGCGGCCTGGGCGACCTGTGGGCCTTCCTCAAGAGCCGCAGCATCCCCACGGCGTACCTGGGCGTGGACCTGGTCGAGAAGATGGCGGCGTCGGCCGCCAGACTCCATCCCGACGGTGAGTTCCTGTGCGCCGACGTCTTCGCCGACCACGCCTTCGACCAGAGGCGCTTCGACGTGGTCTTCGCCTCGGGCGCGTTCAACCTGGACCTGGGCAACAACATGGAGTTTCTGCCGGTGGCCCTGGAGCGGCTGCTTTCGCTGGCCCGGGAGTTCCTGGTCTTCAACCTGCTCCACCAGCGCGCCCCGCGAAAGTACGAGCACTGCGCCTACTACGACCCCGGCCAGGTCCTGTCGCTGCTGGAGCCGATGCCCTGCCAGGCGAGGCTCATTGATGACTACCTGCCCAACGACTTCACCGTCATCTGTCGGAAGTAGCCCCGGCCTTATTCGGCTCGCCCCGCCGGCAGACCGGCGGCTAAGATTCTGATGAGCAGC
>LJUF01000200.1 GCA_001303665.1 Phycisphaerae bacterium SM23_33
CCGGGCGTGAGTTCGGCGCCGCAACGATGGCAGAGAAGGCAGACTCTTTCGTCGCGCTCCATGCGTCCGACTTATACCCGCCGCGGCGGCGGATGCAACGGGCATTTACCGACGGCCGGGCCGCCGCCGGCCCGCGGAAATCGAAGGCCGATAGGTAGTGGCTGGAAGCCCGGGCCAGCAGCTTCGCTTTCCCGGTCCCGTCAGAAATGCCGCTACGGGGCTTTTGCTGTCGCCCACTCAGTTGGCCAACTCCACCCGAATGAGCGAACTTCCGAGGCGGTGCAGTTCATACTATACACGTAATCCTATTTTTGTCAATGTCTTGCGCGCAAGACCCGCTGCTGCAATTGGTTCTGGGTTTCCCTGGCGCGGTGGCTGCGGGTCGCCGAAGGCCTGGCCGGGCCGGAAAACCCTTGCCGAATCCGCTTGCGCGGTGCCTGGCTTGACTATTGCCGAATGTGGCCGCGGCCGGTGACGACCCACTTGTAGG
Organism: Phycisphaerae bacterium SM23_33; assembly: GCA_001303665.1. Lineage (GTDB taxonomy): Bacteria > Planctomycetota > Phycisphaerae > SM23-33 > SM23-33 > SM23-33. The sequence continues at coordinate 491 of LJUF01000200.1, forward strand.
TGGTCAAGTCCTCGGCACCCATGGGGCCGCGGGCGTGGAGCTTGTCGGTGCTTATGCCTACTTCGGCCCCTAGGCCGTATTCGCCACCGTCGGAAAGCCGCGTGGAGGCGTTGACCATGACCGAGGAGCTGTCCACGCCGGCGACGAACTGCTCCGCTGCGGAAGTGTTGTTGGTGATGATGGCGTCGGTGTGGCCGGAGCCGAAGGTGTTGATGTGCTCGATGGCCTGATCCAGTGAGTCCACGACCCTCACCGCCAGCATCAGGGACAAGTATTCGGTGCGCCAGTCTTCTTCCGTGGCCTCGGCCGTGTCGGCGTAGAGCTTTCGGCAGCGCTGATCGCAGCGGAGCTCGACGCCAGCCTCGGCGAGCTTCTGGCAGATACCCGGCAGGAAGGCCTCGGCCACGGCGGCGTCCACCAGCAGCGTCTCCATGGCGTTGCACACCCCGGGGCGCTGGCACTTGGCGTTCATGACGATCTTCTCGGCCATGGCCAGGTCGGCGTCGGCGTGGACGTACACGTGGCAGTTGCCGGCGTAGTGTTTGATGACGGGGATGGTGGCGGCTTCGACGACGGTGCGGATAAGCCCCTGGCCGCCGCGGGGGACGATCAGGTCGATGAGCCCCTCGGCCCTGGCCAAAGCTGGCACGACGGCGTGGTCGGTGCTTTCGATGACGGTGACGGCTGCGGCAGGCAGAGCGGCCTCGGCCAGGCCGGCGTGCAGGCACCGGGCAATAGCCAGGTTGGAGCCAACGGCCTCCTTCCCGCCGCGGAGGATGCAGGCGTTGCCGCTTTTGAGGCACAGTCCCGCGGCGTCGGCGGTGACGTTCGGGCGCGACTCGTAGATGATGGCCACCACGCCCAGCGGCACGCGGCGCTTCTCGATCCGCAGGCCGTCGGGTCGGTTGTAGGTGGTGATGGCCTGGCCCAGGAAGTCGGCCCTGGCGGCGATGGCCTCCAGACCCGCGGCCATGGCTTCGATGCGCTCGTCGGTCAGGCTCAGCCGGTCAATCATCGCTTCGTCCAGGTGGGCCTGCTTGGCCGCGGCGATGTCCTTGGCGTTGGCGGCCTTCAGGTCGTCGGCTCTTTCGCGCAGGGCCTTGGCGCAGGATCGCAGGGCGGCGTTGCGTTGGCTTGCGGGGCCCACGGCCAGCCGGGCGGCCGCCGACCGGGCCGCCGCGGCGATTTTCCTGACGTAGGCTGTCGCGTCCATGGTGAGTTGATTATGGCCGCCGGCCGCGGGCCTGGACAACTGGGAACTGCGGCCCTGGGTCAGGAACGGTCTCTCAGGGGCCGCCGCCGGAGCGTTTCACCAGCCGGTAGCCGACGTCGTCAACGGGGTCGGCCTGGACCTTCAGGCCTCTGGGCAGCTGCACGTGCACCTTACCGGGCCACCAGCCTTCCGTCTGGCGCTTGGAGTCCTGGGTGAGGATGATGTAGGCATTGATCTCTTCGGGGCGGAGTCCCTCCAGGTCCATCCGGTCGCCCCTGACGGTGATCTTGCGGGTCCAAACCAGCGGATCCTGGGCTTCGAACTTGTACTGGCTCCAGGTGTCGTCGGTCAGCCACTCCCGGGGCGTCTGGACGCGGATGGTGACGGTGAACTCCTTGGGTTTGCCGAGCTGCTGCCCGACGGTGAAGGTGACGTCGACGAACTCCGGCGACAGCCGGCATCCCAGGACCTCCGGCACCTGCACCCGCACTCGCTTGCTGAGCTGCTCGCCGACAGCCCGGTCGCGCAGGTCCACCGTCTCGGTCGGCAGTTCCAGCTTTTGCCTGTTGATTTCACTGAGCCGGCTTGTGGGGACGAGCAGGTTGACACGCTCGGGGGTGAATTTGATGTCGGTGGCCTCGCCCCCGGAGCGTTCGAACCTCACGGGCACGCCGGCAATGGTTTCGAGAGTGTCCAGGTGGATGTCCACGGCTTTGGGCCGAGTGGAAAGTATTTCCAGCCCCGCCTTGCGGACTTCGGGCAATTCCTCCAGCAGTTCCACGATGCTGACTTCGGCGTGCAGCCCAGGCGGCAGTTCCTTGGCGGCGTCGTAAGAGAGCTTGGCCCCGGCGAACTGCTCAATGGCGTGTCGCCTGCCCTTGACTTCCAGCTGGAGGGCGAGGGGCGCGGTGGGGTTCAGCGCGACCATGTTGTCGGTCGAGTCGGTATGGATTCGCAGCGTCACACGAATCGACCGCCCCTCGGTGAAGTGAATGTCCGCGTACACCCAAACCAGCAGCGTGATGACAGCGACCCAGCCGCCGGTGCGGAGGCCGTTGAGGAACCATTCCCGGCTGAAGCGCCGCGGGGGTTGCTTTTCGAATGCAGCCGGTCTTGCGCCCATGGTCGCTCTCGTCTAAGCCCTGTCGGCCGAGTTCCACCCGGGCAGCCATCTTCGGCGTTTAGGCGCCAGTGTGGCTCGGAGCACCTCGCGGAGGGCGTCGGCACCGAGGCCAATGGACAGCTGACCCTCGCAGGCGACCGAGATCCGCCCGGTCTCCTCGCTGACCACAATGACGACGGCGTCGGTTTCCTGGGCCAGTCCCAGGGCCGCGCGGTGCCGGCTACCGAGCGAGGCGTCCACATCCTCACTCTCGGCCAGGGGAAACTGGCAGCCGGCCGCCGACACTCGCCCGCCCTGGATGATCACGCCCATGTCATGCAGCTGCGTGTCCGGGTAGAAAAGCGTGTTCAGCAGCGGGGCCCTCAGCTCCGCGTCGAGGATCGTGCCTGATTCCATCAGCCCGCCCAGGGCCACCCTTCGCTCGATGGCGATGATGGCTCCGATCCTGTTCCGGGACAGATACCCCACGGACTCGATCAGAGCGGCCAGCTCTTCTTCGCGGTATCGCCTCGGCCCGCCGAAGATCCGCGCCCTGCCGATCTGGGAAAGCGCCCGGCGCAGTTCCGGCTGAAAGGCGACCACCACCGCCACGAACGCGAAAAGCAGGAACTTGCCGTACAGGTACTCGATCCGCTCCCACCCGCCGCGATCGGGGTTCTTCGGCAACAGCCGGATGCACAGGTACACCGCCCCCAGCACCACGGCCGCGCCCTTGACCAGGCTCGCCCCGCGGGTGCCGCGCAGAAAGCGCACCGCCCACCAGGCCACCAGGGCAATCAGCACCATTTCCACGGCCACCTCCCGCTGATCGTAGGTGGCCACGCGGCTGAGATAATTCGAGATGGCCCTGAAAAGATCGCCCACGGGAGCATCCTCATCGCGGCTGCCAACAGGCGTCGGCAGCCATTATATGTTACATCGTCACGGGGCTGAAGGGCGCTGTAGCCGTGGAGGCAGGTTTTTCGTCAAGAGCCCGGTTATTGCTCGGCCGGAGCGCCGCTGCGGGCCCCGAGCGCCTGGTCGATGGCCCTGGTGATGGCGAAGGCCTGCACCACGGGGGCGACCTCGTGGACGCGGAAGATGGTGGCCCCGGCGCGGTAGGCGGCCAGGCAGGCGGCGATGCTGCCGCCCAGGCGATTGGCCGGGAGCTGCTCCCCGGTGAGCTCGCCGATGAACCGCTTTCGCGACGGGCCGACCAGCACCGGCGGGCCCAGTTGGCGCAGAGCGGCGACGTGGGCCAGCAGCGCCAGGTTGTGCTCCAGTCGCTTGCCGAAGCCGATGCCCGGGTCCACGATGCAGCGGTCTGGGCGGACGCCGGCGGCTTCGGCCGCGGCCAGCCGGGCGGCCAGAAAATCGCAGACCTCCCGCACCACGTCGTCGTAGCGGGGGTCGGCCTGCATGCTCTTGGGCTGGCCCAGCATGTGCATGAGGGCCAGGGCGGCGTCGTGCCTGGCGGCGAGCTCGAAGATTCCCGGGTCGTCGCGCCCGGCGGAGACGTCGTTGATGATCCTGGCGCCGGCGGCCAGGGCGAAGGCGGCCACTTCGGCGCGGGTGGTGTCGATACTGACCAGCACTCCCAGCCGGCTCACCTCCGGCAGCACCGGCTCGATGCGGCGGATCTGTTCCTGCGGTCCGACGCGGTCGGAGCCCGGGCGGGTGGACTCGCTGCCGATGTCAATGATGTCGGCCCCCTCGGCCACCATGCGGGCGGCCTGGGCGACGGCTGAGGCCGGATCGAAGAACGTCCCGCCGTCGCTGAAGCTGTCCGGCGTGACGTTCAGCACGCCCATCACCACGGGCCGGCCCGTCCGGTGAGAGCTGAGGATCTCTTCCAGGGACGCTGCCATAGGCTGAATCCTAACATACCCCGGTGCGGTTAAGCAAAGTCCCAGGGGGGCGCGGGCGCAAGTAAGAGCTGAGCCCGCGCGGCGCGCGGCCTGGGCCCGAGTCTTGATTTGCGTGTGGGTGCGCGGTGTTATCCCGGCTCGGGGATGGCGCCGGCGCCTGGGGCCTGCTTGGCGTCCGGCAGCGGCGCGGGCTTGGGGGCCTGTCGGCTCTTGGCTGCCTCCTTGGCCAGCAGCTCGGCCATGGAAGGCTTGTCCAGGCTCTTCCCGGCGATGATCCTGTTGACGTCCTGCACGTCCAGCGTCTCGTACTTCAGCAGCGCCTCGGCAATCCTGCAGACACTTTCCCGATTGGCCTGGATGGTGTCGGTGGCCTCTTTGTAGGCCTTGGCCATGATCGCCTTGACGGTCTGGCGCTGCGGGTGGGGGGCGTAGCGGACGAAGCTGAGCCTGTCGCTCATGCCCCATTCCGTGATCATCTTCCGGGCGACCTCGGTGGCCTGGGCGATGTCGGCGGCGGCGCCGCTGTCGATGTCGCCGCAGAAGGCCTCCTCGGCGATGCGCCCGGCCACGGCCACGCGGAGGAACGCCTCGCACCACCGCCGGGTGTACATGTAGCGATCCTTCTCCGGCAGGGAGAAGGTTCCGCCGCCCATGGGTCCGCGCGGGATGATGGAAACCTTGTGCAGCGGGTCGGCGTCGGGGGTGAGCACCTGCATCAGGGCGTGGCCGGCCTCGTGGTAGGCGGTCATTTCCTTTTCACGTTCGTCAATGACGCGGCTCTTTCGGGCCCGGCCCCAGCGGACCTTGTCGCGGGCCTCTTCCATGTCGGCCTGTTCGACATGGTCCTTGTTGGCCATGGTGGCCGCGATGGCGGCCTCGTTGATCAGCGCCGCCAGGTCGGCCCCGCTGAACATGGGCGTGCCGCGGGCCAGCCGGTGCAGGTCCACGTCCGGGCCGCACTTGACCTTGCTGGCGTAGATCTTCAGGATCTCGTAGCGGCCCTTGATGTCCGGCATCGGCACCTGGATCTGGCGGTCGAATCGCCCCGGACGCGTCAAGGCCGGGTCCAGCACGTCCATCCGGTTGGTCGCGGCGATGACGATGACCTGGTCGTTGGTGTCGAAGCCGTCCATCTCGACCAGGATGGCGTTGAGGGTCTGTTCGCGCTCGTCGTGCCCGCCGCCGTTGAAGCCCGCCCCGCGCCGCCGCCCGACGGCGTCGATCTCGTCCAGGAAGATGATGCAGGGGGCCGACTCCTTGGCCTGGCGGAACAGGTCGCGGACGCGCGAGGCCCCCACGCCCACGAACATCTCCACGAAGTCGCTGCCGGAGATGGAGAAGAACGGCACCTCGGCCTCGCCGGCGATGGCCTTGGCCAGCAGCGTCTTGCCGCACCCGGGCTCGCCTACCAGCAGCACCCCGCGCGGGATCCGCCCCCCCAGCCGCTGGAACTTCCGCGGGCTCTTAAGGAACTCGATGATCTCCGCGACTTCCTCCTTGGCCTCGTCGATGCCGGCCACGTCGTCGAAGGTCACGTCCACGTGCTCCTTGGTGGCGACGCGGTGACGGCTTCGGCCGAAGCTGCCCAGGAAGCCGGCGCCGCCGCCGGCCTGGCCCAGGCGGCGGAAGATGAAGAACCACACCAGCAGCAGCAGCCCCCCGTACAGCAGGATGTAGGGCAGGGCCTGGGTGAACCAGCTGGGCGGGTGGGCCCATCGCCACTCGGTCTGCTTGCCCTCGTTCACCTTCTTCTCCAGGCGCGCGGCGAAGGTCGGATCGCCATCGAAGTCCACGATGAGGTAGAACTTGGACCGGGCGCCCTTTCGCCGGCCCTCGGCCGCGCCGGGCACCAGCTCGCCCTCGACCCGGCTGCGGTTGCGGATGAGCACCACCGACTTGATCTCGTTCCTGTCCAGGAAGGTCCAGAAGTCCTGGGGCTTGATTTCCTCGGCCGGGCTGAGACGCTCCATCCACCAGGTCATCGCCAGCACCGCCAGCAGGCCCAGAACGATCCATACCATCAGGTTCCGCCCCAGCCGCACCGGCGGCGGGCCGGGCCGCTTCTCGGGAGGCTTGTTGCTCGGTTCTTCAGGCATCGGTATTCAGAGTCCCTGTTCGGAGGACTCAGCTTCTCCGGCAATTCCGGGCCGCTCGCGCCGAACGCTGCCCACCGCAGCACTTTATTCTAGCACATGGCGGGGCCTGTTGCGAGTTTCGGTGCGGTCGCGCCGGCTGGGAGGTTCGGCCCGGGCTGCCAATCGGAGCGGCCGGTTGGGGCCACCGCAAGGATGTATCGGCCCGAAGCTGCGGTCCCTGCAAGGAAAAGCCCGCCCACCGGGCCGGGCGAAAGGGTCTCTGGGCGCTTATCTTTGGGAATCCGCCGCCGCCCCGGCCGGCGGCTCCGGCCGCGCCGCAGCCGAGGCTCTGATCACCACGGCTGGGCCAGTTGTTCCACGATTCGCTGGCCCAGTTTGTTGATGGCGTCCTCGCTGCCGAGGAAGAAATCCTCGGAAAATGGGCACTGGGGTATGTAATCCGCCGCCACGCGGAAGTTCTTTCGCTCCGCGAACACCTTTCCGGGCTCCCGCAGGTCTTTCCAGATGAAGTCCACGCACAGGCGTACCTGGACTTCGCGGGCCATGCCGGTGCGGGGATCGAAGCTCAGCGGGCGGATCCTGGCCCACCGCAACGTGCCCTCCAGCAGCGTATCGGCCCGCGAACGGTCCACGACCTTGTAGGGGGTCTGGGCCTCGATGTGTTTGATAATGGCCTCGGTCAGCCGGATTTCAATGTTTCGCCGGAATTCGCCCGCCTCCCTGCGGAAGATAGGCACCGCCACGGTCTGAACGTCCGTGCGGAACTGACTGGCCGTGGTGTAGCCCTGGGTCGGGTCGGCGTTACAGCCAGCCGCCAGCGCCGCCGCCAAGATACCCGGAAGAATCCAGGTCCTGTTCATGATCCGGTTTCCTTATCGCTTTTCCCGCCCTTTTCCTGGCCGGAGGGCTTTTCGCCTTCGGAGGCCCCTTGGCCCAACGCCGCCAGCTTGCCCAGCGCCCGCCCGGCCCACTTGGTGTCGGAGAACTGGTTGGCCACCAGTTCAAAATAGTGCTCGGCCGCATCGGGATCGCCCGTTCGCAGATAGAACTGCCCAACCTCGTACTGCTTGCCCGCCCGCTGGGAGTGAATCTCCTGCAGGATCTCCTCCACCTTCACCTCGCGGGCCTTGTCCGGGTGGTTGTTGGCGAAGGCCTGGTATCGATGCTCGGCCTCGATGAGGGGAGTCTCGTCGTACAGCGGGCCGCGATAGGCCTTGTGGAAGGCCTCCGCCGCGCGCAATTCGGCATGCACGGCCCGCGGCGACTTGGGGAACAATTGCAGGAAGCCGTCGTAGCTGGCCGCGGCCTCGGCCCATTTTCCCTTGTCCAGGTAATGGTCGGCGATGGTCAGCAGAGCGATCTCGGCCCGCGGCGTGCCCACTGCCCGCTGGGCGATCTTTTCCAGGATCTCGATGCCGTCTTGTTCGCCGGAGATCTTGAGCACCTTGCCGAGCCTGCGTTTCCCTCCGCCCAGGAAGGCGCGGGCGACTTCGATCTCCCGCTCCAGCGCCCGGTCCAGCAGTTGGCCGTTGGGGAAGTCCCTGATCTGGTTCTCATACCACCGGTAGGCCTGCCAGTAGTTTCCACGCCGCAGCTCGGCGTCGCCGGCCAGACAGCACGCCTGCTCGCCCAAGGGGTCGTTGGGGTAGCGCTTCAGGAACCGCTTGGCCTGCCTGGCGGCGCTGCCGTACCTGCCCTTGTCCAGCTGGACGCGAATGAGGGCCAGTTCGCCGGCGGGGGTGCCTTCGGCGGGGGCAGCCTGCTTGACCCACTTGCCGTCCTTCCAGAGGATCTCCTCTTCGCCCGCCGCCGGAGCCCCCGCGAAGGCCACCGTCGCCACCATCACCAGCACAGTCAGTCTTGCGTTCATGGTTCTCGCCTGCCCGGTATCCGACCCGATTTGCCCCGGGCCGCGCCGGCCCGGACCCTGGGATTATACAAAGGCCGCGACGACCTGCAAGCCGAACTCCGCAGCCAAATCAACCCTCGATGGCGCCCAGTACGCAGTAAATCAAGGCCGAGAGGATCGCCGCCACCGGGATCGTGATTACCCAGGAGGTCAGGATGCGGCGGATCACGCGCAGGTCGATGGCGCCGAACCCGCGGGCAACCCCCACGCCCATGACCGCCCCGACCAGGACGAAGGTCGTAGAGATGGGCAGGCCCAGCTTGGAGCAGACCAGCACGGTGCTGGCGGTGGCGAACTCGGCGGAGAAGCCCCGGCTGGGGGTGATCTCGGTGATCTTTTTTCCGACGGCCTCGATGACCTTGTGGCCGTAGGTCGCCAGGCCGACGACGATGGCCGCCCCGCCCAGGGCCAGCAGCCAGGCTGGCATGACCGCCCGGGCGGCGGGCTCTCCGCCGCTGACCAGCTCCAGCACGCCGGCCAAGGGGCCGACGGCGTTGGCCACGTCGTTGGCGCCGTGGGCGAAGGCCATGTAGCAGGCCGTCACCGGTTGAATCCGCCCGAACCATCGTTCCACGACGTCGTATCGCTGCCCCGGCGGTGGCCGGCTGCGCATTCGGCGGTAAATGACCGTCCGGGCCGTCACCGCCGCCACCAGGCCCGCCGTCAGCGCCAGCGGCAGGGCGGTCAGCAGCGGCAGGTCCAGTCGCAGCCGGGGAAGCCCCTTGTACAGAATCGACAGGGTGATGATGAGCACCACGGCCCCGAACCCCAGCGGCACGGCCCGCTCGGCCATGTGGATCGGCTGGGGGCTGCGGAGGACGAACCGCCGGATGCAGCGGTACAGGATGTAGGCGACGATTCCCCCCGCCAGCGGAGAGATGATCCAGCTTCCGACGATCTTGCCCATCGCCCACCAGTTGACCGACGCCAGCCCAGTGTCGACGATGGCAAAGCCAATGACCGCCCCGATGATGGTATGCGTGGTGGAAACGGGCTGCCCGAAGAAGGTAGCGATGTTCAGCCACACAGCCGCCGCCAGCAGCGCCGCCAGCATGCCCAGGGCCAGCTTCATGGCGGTTTTTCTCATCGCCTCGCGCCCAGGTTCGCGCAGCTCCGCGGCCCGGATTTCCGCCCCGGCCGGGGCCGCCGCCGCCGCGCTGGCCGCCGCCCGCCCGCCGCCGGGCGGGGACGGCGTCTTGACCACACTGGCGCGCCGCGGGGCCAGCGCACGCGGCGAAACGATTCCCCCCTGGATCGTCTCGGCTACGTTGGAGCCCACGAAGAAGGCACCGCAGAACTCGAAGATCCCCGCCAGGATGATGGCCCGCCGGAAGCTCAGCGCCCCCGACCCCACCGACGTGCCCATGGCGTTGGCCACGTCGTTGGCGCCGATGTTCCAAGCCATGTACAGCCCGGCGGCCAGAGCAAGGACAAACAGCACGGTCGGAGTCAGCACGGCGGCTCCTAGGTCAGCGCGGCAGCTACTTACGGGTGATCATCAGACGCAGGTTCTTGCCGACGTTCTCAGCGTGGTCGGCGATGCCGCCCAGCGCCTGGCAGAGCTTTTCCAGAAGCAGCACCTCCACCGGGTCCAAGGCCTGGCTGGTGTAATACTTGCGGGCGAACCTCCGGCTGAGCTTGTCGGACTCCCACTCCATGTGGCAGACGTCCTGGATTTTCGCCAGCACGTCGTCGGCCTCGGCGCCCACGAAGGCCTCCTTTTGCAGCTCAGCCACATGCTCGGCCACGTTCAGCAGTGATTCGCTGACGTTGGCGACCTTTTCCACCAGGGCCATGAAGTCCGCGTGCAGATCCGCCGGCAGCTTGATGGTTCGAAACGTCGCCACCACGGCGAAGTCCTCCGCGTAGTCGGCGATGGTGTCCATCTGGGCCAGGAACCGGGCCACGTCCTCCCGGCCCACCGGCAGGAAATACCGGTGCGGCAGGTGCTGGCGGATCTGATCCTTCAGCAGGTCGGCCTCGTACTCCGTCTTGGACATCTCGTGCTGGAGCTCCTTCAGGCGATCGCTGTTCCCGGCAATGATGGCGTCGGCGATCGGGTGGATCAGGGCCACGCACTGGTGCACCTTCCGAGCGTGCTCCGTCAGCGTCTCGAAAGGCGACCGGCCGAAGATCTGTGACAAGTCTCGCATGGGGTGTTCCTTTCCAAGGGCGCTGCGACCGGCATCTTAACGATTTGAGGGCCTTTGGCAATGCGCAGCCGTCAGGCCTGCGGCGCACTTGTCGGGCCATCGGCAGCCGACCCGTCCGACCCGCCCGGCACCCGCGGCCCGGACCCGTCTCTTGGGGGTATCCGCTGAACGCCTTTTGAGGGGATTTGAACGCCTTCTGGAACAGCCTCCTCACCCCACCGGCCGGAGGCCGTCCGCGCAACATATTGCCAACAAAAGGCTTGGCGCAGGCGACCGAGTCCGCCCGCCCGACGCCACCCCCCGTCGGCAAACCAAAAAGTCGTTCACTCGCCTCTTTTTGGGGCCTTTTTTGCCCTCCAGCCCAGGGCCCCAAGGACTTGCGTCGCCTCACCCTCCTCAAAACCGCCCTTGCCACGCCAAAAAACCCGCCCTTTCTTTCACCTGGGTCCGCTCGCGGTTTTCACCCTGGATTCACCCCCTGAAGCCCCGGTCTGCGCCGCCGCCGGCAGCGAATCCGCCCCCTGCGGAAGGTCCTCCGGGCCCGCCGAGCCAATCGCCGGCCGGCTGTTGGCGTCCCCGCTCACCTGTTGGGCCAGGGCAATTCCATCCGGCGGCCCGGCCGAGACCACGACCTGACCTGGCCGCGGATTTTCGGCCGGGTGAACCACGCCAGCAGGAAAACAGGGAAGGCCAACTCCAGAAGACTCGAGCCGACCATCCTGCCGGAGAAGTAACGCCCGCTCAGGCCGCTCATCCACCCCCACCGGGACCATGCCGACAGCGTGAAAGCGCAGCAGCAGGCCGTCGCCAGCATCATCATGGACACGGCGTAGATGAGATGGCAGGCGGCGGCGCCGCGGCGGCGGCGCCAAAGCAGCCACCCGGCCGCCATCAGCAGCACCCCCAGGGCGCTCACGAGAGCGTTCAAAAGGACCTGGCTCGCCGTCAGGGACCATTCGAGCCGGAAGAGACCTCTTCACAGAGGGTAGGTCTGGCTCCACAGCCCCCAGAACAGCAGCTTGCCGCCCAGGATCATCGAGACCGCCCCCAGCGCCTCCGGCCAGACGGCGGCGCGAGATCCCCCTCCGGCGGCTGCCTCCGCGTCGGATCGAATCGGTGACGAGATGTTCGGGTTTCCGGTCATGTGTCGGGCGAAGGCAATTCCACTTGCGGGCGGGGCTGTCGCCAGGCCTTCACCTGGCTGCGAATCTTCGGCCGGGTGAACCACACCAGCAGAAAAACCGGGTAGATCAGGCCCAGGAGGACAATGCCCAGCCAACTGGCGAGGATTGCACACAGCACGGAAAGGCCCAGCCGGGCCGGTGATCCAGTGACAGTAAGCGCGGCTACGGCCCAGCCGATGACGATCAGTGCCTCCAATGCGGCGTAGATGAGGTGGCAGGTGGCGCCGGATCGGCGGCGGCGATGCAGCAGCCGACCGGCGACCAGCAGCAGCAGCCCCGCGGCGGCGCCGACAAGCCAGAAAGCGGCATACTGTCCCTGCGGTACGAAAAACCCTTCGGCCCTGAACAGCTTTACCATGAGAAAGCCGGCGGAACTCCACAGCTTGGAGAACAGGCCCATCCCCCCCAGGACCATGGACAGGACGCCGAGGACCGTGGGCCAGACGCTCCCGGCCGGCCGGGCCGCGGCCGCCCCGGCTGGCCCCTTCCGCCACGCCCTGAGCTGTTGCCGGATTCTTCCGCGCCGAAACCACACCAGCAGGAAGATGGCGTAGGCCAGCCCGGGCAGGGCCCCACCCACGCAATGGTACGCAAGGACACAGCCCAAGCCCGGCTGGCGGTACCCGTATGCCCACAGCGTTAGGAGAGGCAGGGCGATCAGGCATGGGACGGCCACCAAGGGATAGACCACGTGCAGGGCCGCGCCCCGGCGGCGGCGCCAGAGGAGCCATCCCGCCAGCACCAGCAGCCCGGCCGCGGCGGCGCGGAGCCCGTGAACGCCCAGGAGGATTATCGAGGCACCGGGCCAGCCGATGGTCTGTCCCTGCAACGAACTGAGGAGGAAGGACACCCACGACGGCCCGCCGGTTTCCGGGGCCAGGATGCCTCGTGCCCCCAGCACCATGCTCAGCACGCCGATGACGGTCGGCCAGAGCCGAGCCGGTGCGCTCGCCACCGGCTGCTCAGGCGGCGGGGGCGGGGAGCTTGTGTCGAGCCGGCTCACGGTTCGCTCGGGTGGATGATGGGCGGGCCGCCCGGGTCCCAGTGCCGGACCTGCTGGCGGATGGAGGCCCGCGAGAACCAGATCAGCAGGAAGATGGGGTAGCCCAGTGCGATCAGGCCCCTGGCCAGCTGGTACGGAGCGCCCCCGGCAGCGGCCTCGTCGTGGACTGTGGAGAAGTACACGGCCCGCAGGACGGCGAAGGCGGCCATCAGCACGGCGTAGATGGCGTGGCAGGCGGCGGCGGCGGGCCGGCGGCGGAGGGTCAGGTAGCCGGCGGCCAGCAGCAGGGTCGCCAGCAGCACCGGGATGCAATCCCACCCGGACTGAGGCGGGGCGGGGGGCCGAGGCAGCAAGGGCGGCTCCGACAGCACCCACTTGTCCAACCAGGTGAACAGCTCCCACAGGTACAGCAGCAGCACCAGCCCGCCCAGGGCCAGGCTCAGCCAGCCGATGACCTTCGGCCAGAGCCGCCCGGGCAACGGCGGCGGCCGGCTCGGCGGGGGGCTTTCCGCGCTCTCGTCCGGCATGGCAGGCAGCTCGGTCATGGGTGACCCTGTTACATTTCCTGCCCGCCGGCGGGCTGGGGCCAGGAGCGGACCTCCTGCCGGATGGATGGGCGGGCAAACCAGATCAGCAGGAAGATCGGATAACCCGCTCCGAAGATGAGCCCGACGAAGGGGCTGACCATCATGACCGACTTCATGCTGCCGCCCATGGGGCCGGGCATCTGGAAGCCGGCCATCCCGGAAACCGTGATAATGGTGTTGAGGACGGAGCCGATCAGGCCCAGCACCCCGTAGGCGACGCTGAGCGGCAGCCCCGCCGGCCGGCGGCGGATCAGGCATATGCCCCCCGACAGCAGCACTACCGCCATCAGGAACCCGAACAGGCCGCTGATGATCTGATACGTTCTCCACCATTCGGGGAATTGCTGCAAGGCCTGCTGTGCGGCCGGGTTCATTATGTTCATTGGAATGCTGGCGCATGCGCACAGCAATCCCAGGCTGCCGAAGATGGTGGAGATGATCCCGACGACCATTGGCCAGACCGGCTGCCTGGGCGCGGGCGTGTAGTCGGGATAGCCCGGTGGGACCTGCTGCTGCGGCGGGGGTGACTGGGTCATGGTCTTTGCCTTTCCGCTGATGGAATCTTGGCCAGCGACGATGTCTTGTCTGCTTCAGGAAGACGGGCCCGCCCCATCCACCCGCGGCATAGTGTATCGCGATCGGCCGGGCTGGCAAGAGAAGCCGGTCGGGCATTTGGGATTTGGGACGCGGTGGGGCTGCCGGGGCTGCGGCGCTCGCATTCACGCTGCTGATTGGCGCGGCCGGCGGCTACTTGGCCTGCCGGACGTAGCGTGCGGTCCGGAGGCGTTTTCCGAGCTGGTATTCGATGTGGTAGATCAGCAGGTCGTTGACGGCGTGTGCCTGCTTTTGGGGGAACGTGGGGCGTCGGCCGGCCTGGGCGGCGGCCAGGGCCGCCAGCCCCGCCAGGGCGGCGGGCGAGACGGCGTACTTTTCGGGCTCGGCCGCCTCGCAGCCGCGGCACAGCAGCCCGCCCGCGGAGCTGGAGAAGTACACCCCGCCCAGGCTCACCTTGGCCCCGCAGGCCACGCACGCGTCCATCGCCCCCAGCAGCCCCGCGTGCCGCAGCAGCCGGTACTGGAAGTACGCCAGCACCGCCGGCGGGGCCGAGTCGGGCTGGGCCAGCCGGCCCAGGGCGTTGTGCAGCAGGTCGAAGACCTCCGGGTGGGGGTCGTCCTCGGCCAGCAGGGCCCCGCACAGCTCCAGCATGTACAGGGCGGTGTGGAGCCGGTCCAGGTCGGCCCGCAGGCCGGCGTGGGTGGTGGTCTCGGCGAACTCCATCAGCGTGCCCAGGCCCTCTCGGCCGGCGCCGCCGAAGACGCACCGCCCCTCGGCGAACAGGTCGATGCGGCCGCCGGACTTGCTCCTGGGCCGCTTGGAGCCCTTGGCCAGCAGCCGCACCACCCCGCCGCCGCGGGTCAGCAGCCGCACCACCTGCGAGGTCTCGCTGTAGTCGGCCGTGCGTATGCAAATGGCCTGGTCGGTCGTGGCCATAACCTGCTGCGGCTACCTCGCCCGCGCCTGCCGGCCGGCGGGCAGCTCCACCCGCAGCCGCGTGATCTTTCGGTCGTCGGCGGCCAGCACGGTGAAGGTCGCCCCGTAGGCCGACAGCGTCGCCCCCACCGGAGGGATGACCCCCAGCTCCGAGAACACAAAGCCCGCCACGGTGTCGTAGTCCTCCTCTTCCGGCAGGCTCAGTTTCAAGGCGTCGTTGAGGTCGTCAATGTGCATCCGCCCGTCCACCTCGACGGTGCGCTCGTCGAGCCGCTTCATCAGCACCGACTCCGGCTGGTCGTACTCGTCGGAGATGTCGCCCACGATCTCCTCGATCAGGTCCTCGAGGGTCACCAGCCCGGCCGTGCCGCCGTACTCGTCCAGCACGATGGCCATGTGCGACTTGCGGGCCTTGAACTCGCGCAGCAGGTCGTCCAGCCGCTTGGTCTCGGGGATGAAGAAGGGCTTGCGCATGAGCGGGCGCAGATTGGCCGGCTGGGTCTGCTCCAGGGCCAGCAGGTCCTTGGCGTGCAGCACGCCCACGATGTTGTCGATGTCGCCGTCGTAGACGGGGATGCGGGTGTGCCCGGCCTCGATGACCTGCTTCCGGATTTCCTCGTTGCTGGCGTCCAGGGGCAGGGCGAGCATGTCGGTCCGCGGGGTCATGATCTCGGCCGCCTGCCGGTCGCCGAACTCGATGACCGACTCGATCATGTCCATTTCTTCGGAGTTGACGGCGCCTTCGGCCTGGCCTTCGGAGGCCACGTGCAGGATCTCGGCCTTGACGGCGGTCTCGCGGGCGGCGCCCCGGGCGATGCCGTTCTCGTCCTGCTCCTCCGGCCGGGGGTCGGGGATGCCCGTCAGCCGGCGGATGGGCACGTCGAAGGCCCGCATGACCCGCACCACCGGCCACAGCGCCCAGCGCAGGGCCAGCAGCAGGGGGGCGGTGGCGGCCAGCACCTTGGGCCCGGCGTAGTGGGCCCAGGCGTGGGGAATGGCCATGGAGAAGATGCTGACGATGCCGGCGGTCAGGGCGATGGCCAGCAGCATGTTCAGGATGTTGGCCTTGCCGGCCTGGAACTCGAACAGCCACAGCAGCACCACCAGCAGCGTGAGGTTGCACAGCAGCCGCAGCAGGCCGCAGACCATGTGCAGCTCGGAAAGGTGCTCCAGCAGCCCGCTGAGGTGGCGGCCGGTGCGGCCGGCAAAGGCCGCCTCGAGCTTGCGGCGGGAGGTGTCACGCAGGGCGTAGCTGTTCAGGGAAAAGAAGCCGGAAAGGGCGGCCGCCGCGACGGCCACCCATGGCAGCGGCTGGTCCACGCCTTCAGTGGCTCCAATGCACGCGCGTCCGCTTTCGCTTCCTCGTGCCGGACGCTGAACACGCGGGCGAATGCCCTTGGGAACTCCGCCTGCTATTCTAGGGCCGCCGCCGCCAGACCGCAAGGGCCGGCGCGGCCGGCGCCGGGCTCACCGGCCGGTTCGCTTCCGGCTGGCGAGGAACTCAGCCAGCAGCTCCTCCTTCCGGGCGTGCATGCGGGCGGCGCCGCGGACGGAGGTGTCGTCGTAGCCCATCAGGTGCAGCAGGGCGTGAATGACGTACAGCATCAGCTCCTGCCGCGGCTCGTAGCCGTGCCGCGGCCCCTGGCGGGCGGCCAGGTCGCCGGCGGCGAGAATCTGGGCGACCATCCCGGGCAGGTGGGCCTCGGACAGGTCGAAGCTCAGCACGTCCGTGGGCCCGGCCAGGCGGAGGTAGCGGCGGCTCAGCCCGGCCATCTCCGTTGAGTCCACGATGGCCAGATCCACCGCCGCGATCCGATGCCCCTCCGCCCGGGCCACGAACTCGATCAGCCGACGCAGCCGCGCCGCCGACACACGCACCGCCTGCTGGCGATTGGAGATGGTGATCTCCGGGCCTGCCCGAGGCCGCCGGCGTCCGGGCGGCCGGGCCGGGCGAGGCCCTTTCTTTCCCGCGGGTCTGGCCTTCTTTGCCATGCCGCCACGATAGTCGCCCGGCCGCGGCTTGTCGAGCCGGCGATTATCCGGTATGAGTAAAAGCCCATGGTGGCCCCGCGGGACGAGATGCCGGCGGCTCCTTTCAAGTCTGAGCTGCCGGGGCGGCTGCGCCGGCTTCGGCCGGCGGCCTACATGCTCTTCTTCGCGGTGCTGATGGTGCTGTGCGTGCAGTTCCACCTGCGTGTGGCCCGGAACCTGCGCGAGGTCCGCGAGATTGACGGCGCTTACCGCGCGGCCGTGGCCGCCTATCGGTCCGACCCGTCCGAGGCCAACCGCGCCGCCGCGGACAGGGCCCTGCAAAAGGTCTTGAACGCCGACCGCCACCGCGGCGCCGTCGCCCGCTGGGCCGGGGCCGTCCGACATCTCTGGGCCGGCGAAAACATCTATCAC
>LJUF01000201.1 GCA_001303665.1 Phycisphaerae bacterium SM23_33
CCGCGCCGCATTCCAGCGGCGGGCCCGGCCCAGGGCCGCCCCGCGCCGGGCCAAGGCCCCCAGGCCGGCCGCCAGGAGAAGAAAGGGCCGGACGTGCTGACCCGCTGGAGATCCTGGATTGTCCCCGCCGTCGCCCTGGGCGCGGTCATCCTTCTGATCGTGCTGGCCCGGTGGCTCATCTATCCGAGTTTCGGCGGCAAGAAGCTCACCCTGCGCATGGTCGGCGCGGCGGTCACCAGCTTCCTCATCGTCGTGCTGCTCAGCCCGGGCATGATCCGCTACCTCATCCGCAGGAAGCTGGGCGACCGACCCGAGTTCGACCACGCCGACCTGAACGAGCTGACCCGCCACAAGTCGGCCACGCCCACCATGGGCGGGGCCCTCATCGTGCCCGCCATCATGGTGGCCACGTACATCTTCGGCGACATCTCCGAGATGTATGTCAGCATGTCCTTCGTGGTGATGGTGTGGCTGGGGCTGCTGGGGGGCGTGGACGACTGGCTGAAGCTTCGCGCCTCCGCCGGCCAGGGCACCCGCGACGGGCTGAAGATGTACCAGAAGATCCTTTTCCAGGTCGGCCTGGCGGTGATCCTGGCCTTCTTCATCCACAACCACGGCCGCCTGAGCTGCTTCTGGGAAGAAGGCGCGGTCTGGGAGCAGCGCGCCGGCAAGCAGCTCGGCAGCGCCATGCAGTATTTCTTCTTCCCGTTGGACCTGGGCCCGGTGGTGCTGCCCGTGCTCGCCTTTGTGATCCTGACCGTGCTGGTCATGGTGGGCTCCTCCAACGCGGTGAACCTGACCGACGGCATGGACGGACTGGCGGGGGGGTGCATGGTCATCGTCACCGCCGTGTTCCTGCTTGGGCGTTCGTGTTTCACCTGCCCTTCGTGCCCAGGTCGGCGGAGCTGACGGTCCTGTGCGCCGCCGTGGCGGGGGCGTGCCTGGGGTTCCTGTGGTACAACTGTCTGCCGGCTCAGGTGTTCATGGGCGACACCGGCTCGCTGCCGCTGGGGGGGCTGATCGGCTACATCGCCGTGGTGACCCGGCAGGAGCTGATGCTCTTCATCGCCGGCGGGGTCTTCGTCGTCGAGGCCCTCAGCGTCATCCTGCAGATCCTTTACTTCCGGTTCACCGGCGGCCGGCGGCTGTTCCGCTGCGCCCCCATCCACCATCATTTCCACCTGCTGGGCTGGGCGGAGGCCAAGGTGGTGGTGCGCTTCTGGCTGCTGGGAGTCGTGTGTGCGGCCCTGGCCCTGGCGACGCTGAAGCTGCGCTGATGCCGAGGGCGCATGGAAGCCTTTGGGAATGAGAGGAAACCGGCCATGGAAGGCGAAAGGCTGCAAAGGCTGCCGCTGCCGGAGAATCTCCTGGGGCAGGGGCTGATTCTCACTTCTCTGGCGCTGATGGCCATGGGGGTGGTGATGGCCGTCTCCACGGCCTCGGCCGACGGGGCGGCCCGGGCCTGGTATTACCGGCGCGACATCCGCCAGGCCTTCTTCGTCGCCGCGGCCTTGCCCGTGCTGCTTACGCTGTGGCGGGTAGACTATCGCCGGCTGGCGCGGCGGCCCTGGCCGGAATCGCGCGTACTGGGTTGGGTGCCCTCGCCGGCGGTGGCGCTGTTGCTGGTCGGCCTGGTCACCGCCGTGATGGTGCTGCTTTTCGGGCACGGGGTGGGGCACCGCCTGCGCTGGCTGCGATACGGCCCCATCGGCTTTCAGCCCTCGGAGGTCGTGAAGTTCGCCGTGCTCATCGTGCTGGCGGTCTTTCTGAGCCGGCCCGACTGCCGCCCGCGCGACTTCCGCAGGACTTTCCTGCCGGCGATCATGCTGGTGGGGCTGGCCTGCGGGCTGGTGGTGACGCAGGATTTCGGCACCGCCGCCATCATCGGCATGGCCGCCGCGGCCATGATGCTGATGGCGGGCGCGGCCTGGCATCATTTCCTGGCCCCGGCCCCGGCGGTGGCGTTGGGCGTTTACTGGTTCATGGTTCGCGACGCCCACCGCTGGGCGCGGATTCAGGCCCTGATGGAGCCGCTGACCAGCAGCCGCCCGGCCGCGTATCAGCCGAGGCAGGCGCTGATTGCGGTGGCCTCAGGCGCGGCGCCCGCCGGCCTGGGCGCGGGCGTGGCCAAGCACGGCTATCTGCCCGAGGACAGCACCGATTTCATCTTTTCGACCGTCTGCGAGGAGCTGGGCGTGGGCGGGATGGTGCTGGTGATCGGGTTGTTCCTGGTCTGGCTGTGGCTGTGCCGGCGGGCGGTGCTGGGGGCGGCGGACCGGTTCGCCGCCCTGCTGGCCGGCGGGCTGGGCTTTGTGGTCGGTCTTCAGGCGGTCATCCACATCGCCGTGAACGTCAGGTGGTTCCCGCCGACGGGCGTGTGTCTGCCGTTCCTGTCCGCCGGCGGGACCTCCCTGCTGGCCATGACCGCCGCCACCGCCATCATCGTTTCCGTCTCCGCCCGCCGCCGGGTTGAGCCGGAAACACTCTGAAACGTGCCCGAACCCATATACATCTTCGCCGGCGGGGGCACGGGCGGGCATCTGTTCCCGGCCTTGGCCGTGGCCGGGCGCCTGCTGGAGATGCATCCGGCGGCCAGGGTCGTGTTCGCCTGCTCCGACCGCCCCATGGACCGGCGGATCCTCTCGCCCACGGCGCACGTGGTGGTGCCGCAGCCGGTCCGCCCGCTGCCGCGGGGCCCGCGCGGGTGGTGGGGGTTCCTGTCCGGCTGGACGCAGGCGGGCAGGCTGGCCGCCGATCTTGTTCGCGACCTCCGCCCGGCGGCCGTGTTCGGGCTGGGAGGATTCGCGGCCGTCCCCGTCACCCGCGCCGCCGCCCGCCGCGGCATCCGCACCTGCCTGCTGAGCATCGACGCCCTGCCGGGGCTGGCCAACCGCTACCTGGCCCGGCGGGTGGACGTTATCTTCGCCCAGTTCGAGTCGACGGTGAAGGCCTACGGCGCCGGCGGCGGAAAGGTGCGCGTGGTGGGGCTGCCGGTGCGGGCCGACCTGGCCGGAGCCGACCGGGCCCAGGCCAGGAAGCACTTCGGCCTCCGCGCTCGCCGCAAGACGCTGCTGGTGATGGCCGGCAGCCAGGGCGCCGCCAACATCAACCGCGCCCTGGCCGCCCTGGGCGGCGAGCTGGAGGCCTTGGGCAAGAGCTGGCAGATCCTGCATCTGGCCGGGCCGGGAAAGCTCCAGGAGGTCCAGGGCGATTGGCAGCAGGCGGGCGTCCACCACGTGGCGATGGAGTTCTGCGAGCACATGGACCTAGCGTACGCGGCCGCGGACATCGCCCTGTGCCGGGCCGGGGCCTCTACGGTGGGGGAGCTGGCCGCCACCGGCACGCCGGCCGTCCTCATGCCCTACCCCTATCACCGCGACCAGCAGCAGCGCCACAACGCGGTGGGGCTGGTCTCGGCCGGGGCCGCGGTGATGGTCACGGACGCCTGCGACCCGCAGGCCAATGCCGAGGCCCTGCGCTCGTCGCTGCTGGAGATCATGCGCGATCCGCCCCGGCTGAAGGCCATGCGCGACGCGGCCCGCCTGTCCTCGCGCCCGGACGCGGCGGCCGAGATCGCCCGGTGGCTGGCCGGCTAAAGCGAACGCGCGCGGCCGGGCGATAAGAGAGACAGACTGCCGCACGCGAGCGGCCGGCCATTTGACAGGACGCGGGAGGAGCCAATACCATGAGCGAAGCAATGGCCAGTGAGGGCAGGAAAGCCGTGGCCACGGGCGCGGCCGAGACGGCCTATGCCGGCAAGACCGTGCATCTGATCGGCGTGGGCGGGTCGGGCATGCGCGCCCTGGCGCAGATGCTGCTGGAGCGCGGGGCCAAGGTGATCGGGTCCGACAGCATGCCCTCGGCGGTGCTGGACGACCTGGCCGCCCGGGGGGCTTCGGTCTTCGTCGGCCAGCGCGGCGAGAACCTGCCGGCCAAGACCGACCTGGTGGTGCACTCGGCGGCGATCCACGAGGCCAACCCGGAGCTGGTGGCCGCCCGGCAGCGCCGCTGCGAGGTCCTCAAGTACAGCCAGATGCTGGGGCGGCTGATGGCGGACCGCTGCGGCATCGCCGTGGCCGGCACCCACGGCAAGAGCACCACCACGGCCATGGTGGCCTACGCCCTGACGGTGTCGGGCCGGAGCCCCTCGTTCATCGTGGGGGCGACCGTCAGCCAGCTCGGCGGGCCCAGCGGGGTGGGGACGGGCCCGCACTTCGTGGCCGAGGCCTGCGAGTTCGACCGCTCCTTCCTGAACCTCTCGCCGACGTTCGCGGCCATCCTGAACATCGAGGAGGACCACCTGGACTGCTACGAGGACCTGCCGGCCATCGTGGAGGCGTTCCGCGCCTTCGCGGCCGGCATCCCGCCCCACGGCGTGCTGGTGGCCAACGGGGAGGACCGCGAGGTGGCCGCGGCGACCGGCGGGGCGGCGTGCGAGGTCCAGACCTTCGGTCTGCGGCCGGAATGCCTCTGGAGCGCCGGCAGCCTTTCCGCCGACAGGGGCCGCTACTGCTTCGACGTGCTCTTCGGCGGGCGGGCGTTCTGCCGGATGAGCCTGAAGCTGGCCGGCCTGCATCAGGTGTACAACTCCCTCGCGGCGGGGGCCCTGCTGCACCAGGCCGGGCTCAGCGGCCAGGAAATCGCCGACGCCCTCAGCCGCTTCGAGGGCGCGCATCGCCGCATGACCGTCAAGGGCCAGGAGGCGGGCGTGACCGTGCTGGACGACTACGCCCACCACCCCACCGAGATCCAGGCCACCCTGCGGGCCATCAAGGACCGATACACGCCCGCGCGGATCTGGTGCGTTTTCCAGCCGCACCAGCATTCCCGCACCCGCTTCCTGCTGCGCGACTTCGCCCGCAGCTTCAGCGCCGCCGACAAGGTTATCGTCCCGGACATCTACTTCGTCCGCGACAGCGAGCGCGAGAAGGAGTACATTTCCTCCAACGACCTGGTCGCGCAGATCCGCCTGAACGGCGGCGACGCCGTCTACCTGAGCGATTTTGGCGCCATTGTGGAGCACCTGAAACGCGACCTCCGCCCCGGGGACCTGGCGGTCACGATGGGGGCGGGCAACGTCTGGGAAGTGGCTGATGAAATTGTTCGATGGCTTGCAGGACATCGTTAGGACCGACGTTCCGCTGGCCCCGTACACCTGGATGGGGATCGGCGGGCCGGCGCAGTACTTCATCCAGCCCACCGAGGTGGAGCAGCTGGCGGAAGTGCTGCGCCGCTGTCGGGAAAACGAGATCCCCGTCCACGTCCTGGGCGGCGGGGCGAACCTGCTGGTGGACGATTCCGGCGTCCGCGGGGCGGTGGTGAAGCTCGCCGGCGAACACTTCGCCAGCGCCACCTTCGCCCGCGACCGCATCCAGGCCGGGGCCGCCGCCGACCTCAGCCGGCTGGTCCTGCGCACCGTCCGCGAGGGGCTCACCGGCATGGAATGCCTCACCGGCATCCCCGGCACCGTCGGCGGGGCGATCAGGATGAACGCCGGCGGGGCCTTCGGCGACATCGGCAACGTCATCGAGGCCGTCCAACTCATGGACGTCGACGGCGTGCCCTTCACCCGCCTCCGCGGAGACCTGATGTTTGGCTACCGCAGCACCAACATCATCTCCCGGGTCGTGCTGGGGGCGGAGTTCAGGGTCTCCGAGGACGACCCGCACCGCATCCTCAACCAGGTCAAGCAGATCTGGATGTACAAGAAGAACACCCAGCCGCTGGGCAAGCGCAACGCCGGCTGCGTCTTCAAGAATCCGCGCGGCCTGTCGGCCGGGGCGCTCATTGACAAGGCCGGACTGAAGGGCAGCCGCGTGGGCAGGGCGTACGTCTCGGAAAAGCACGCCAACTTCATCATTGCCGAGGGCGACGCCCGGGCCTCCGACGTGCTGAAGCTGATCAACACCATGCGCGAGACCGTGTACAAGCGATTCGAGGTCTACCTGGAACTGGAAATCGAGGTGTGGTGAGTCATGCAGGCTAAGCCGCTGGTCAGCGCCGCTGCGACCGCGCCGCCGCGGGCGCGGACGAAGCCGCTGGACATTACCGTGCTGATGGGCGGGCCCGGCAGCGAGCGAGAGGTCAGCCTGGTCTCCGGCGCCGCCGTGGCCGACGCCCTCCAGCGCTGCGGCCACCGCGTCACCCGCGCCGACATCTCGCCCGCCGACACCTCCGCCCTGGACCGCCGGGGCGTCGAGGTGGTCTTCGTGGCCCTTCACGGGGTTTTCGGGGAGGACGGTGAGGTCCAGCGGCTGTGCGAGGCCCGCGGGCTGACGTACGTGGGCTCCGGGCCGGGGGCCTCCCGGCTAGCGATGGACAAGCACGCCAGCAAGCAGGTTTTCCGCCGCAGCGGGCTCGCCACGCCCGACTGGGTGACGCTGGAGGCCTCCATGCCCGCCTGGCAGCGGGCCGCGCTGCTTCAGGAGTTCCCGCCTCCCTGCGTGCTCAAGCCCAACGACGGCGGCTCCAGCGTGGACGTGTATATCGCCCGCGACCAGGCCGCCCGCCAGCAGGCCTTGGAGCGGCTGCTGGCCGGCTACGGCCGGGCCATGATCGAGAGCTTCGTCCCCGGCAGGGAAATGACCGTCGGCGTCCTCGGCGCCGAGGCCCTGCCGGTACTGGAAATCCGCCCGCACCGGGAGTTCTACGACTACCAGGCCAAATATAACGACGATAGCACCGAGTACATCGTGGACCCGGACCTGCCCCTGCCCGTCAAAGAGCATCTGCGGGCGGCGGGCCTGGCGGCGCACAAGGCCCTCGGCTGCCGCGACTTCAGCCGCGTGGACTTCATCCTCGCCGAGGACGGCCCCGCCCACGTGCTGGAGGTGAACACGATTCCCGGCTTCACCAGCCATTCGCTGCTTCCCAAGGCCGCCGCCGCGGTGAACATCGGCTTCGACCAGTTGTGTGATCGCATCGTGCAGCTGGCCCTGGAGCGCACCAGGAGGTGAGCGCTCGTGGCCAACAGCAGGAAGAATAAGGACAAGCCTCTCAGGCGTCCCGACTCGCAGCGGCGGCGGTTGCGGGCGGTCCTGAGAGTCGTGGTCGCCCTGGCCGCTGTGGCGGCTGTGCCGGCGGGGCTGTACGCCCTGCGGGCGAAGCTGCTGGCCTCGGCCCCGTACGCGCACATGCAGGCCCGCGTGCGCCTGACCGCGCTGCCGGCGTGGATGCCCGACGACATCGCTCAGGACCTGGCGGCGCAGCTCCAGTCCGTCGCCGCCGGGCGAACCGTCTTCGACGGCCCACTGGCCAGGGACGTGCATGACCGCGCCGCCGCCAGCCCCTGGATCATGAAGGTCAACGGCGTCACGAAGCACGGCGACGGGGCGGTTGTGGTCG
>LJUF01000202.1 GCA_001303665.1 Phycisphaerae bacterium SM23_33
CGCCAGCAGCGCGTTCGCCACCACTCCAGGAGCTGCTTCCTCTGCCCGACCGTCAGCCGCTGCCGCCACTGCTTGCAGGTCTCATCCTTGCGTTTGGCCAGGGGCTCCGGCGGGGGGAAGGCCTTCTCGCAGGCGTAACAGATCGCGCCTGCCCGAGACCCTCGCGCCCGGAAAGCCGGCCTCTCCTCCCTATTTCAACGCGCCCGGAGGGACTCGAACCCCCAACCCTCGGTTCCGAAGACCGATGCTCTATCCAATTGAGCTACGGGCGCCCTCCCAAGCTTGCCGGGCCTGCAAACCCCTGTCTGCCACCCGAGCCACCGGCTGGCCTGGCCGGTCACTCTGCGCCGGCCGCAGCGGTCTGCACCGTCAGATTCAGACCGCCCTCGCCCGGCTCGAACACGTGGACCCTGTTCATGTCCACGTGCAGGCGGATCTGCTGGCCGGCCTCGAGATCGCGCTGCGCGTCCACCCGCGCCACCAGGCTGGGGTGCTTGGGCGTGGCCACGTACAGGTCCATCTTTTCCCCCAGCGGCTCCACCACGCTGATCTGCACGGGCAGGACGTTGTCCTCGCCGGCGAACCGGCCGTGAGTGCCGACACCCATGGCCTCCGGGCGTATGCCCAGCACGACCTGCTGCCCGATCCGGCCGCCCAGCGCCCGCGCGTGCTCCTCGCAAAGCCGAATCCGGAAGGTCCCCCCGTCGAAGAACGAACGGCCGTCGTCAGCCACCAATGTCCCCTCCAGGAAGTTCATGGGCGGCGTGCCGACGAAGCCGGCGACGAAGCGGTTCACCGGGGCATGGTAGACCTCCAGCGGCCCGCCGCACTGCTGCACCAGACCGTCCTTCATGACCACGATGCGGTCGCCCAGGGTCATGGCCTCCTCCTGGTCGTGGGTCACGTAGATGGTGGTGGTCTGCAACTGCCGGTGCAGGCGCTTGAGTTCGGCGCGCATCTCCACGCGCAGCTTGGCGTCCAGGTTGGACAGCGGCTCGTCGAACAGGAACGCCGCCGGCTGCCGGACGATGGCCCGGCCCACGGCCACCCGCTGCCGCTGGCCCCCGGAAAGCGCCTTGGGCTTGCGCTGGAGCAGCTCCTCGATGTTCAGCACCGCCGCCGCCTCGTGAACGCGGCGCTCGATCTCCTTCTTGGGATACTTCCGCAGCCGCAGCGCGAAGGCCATGTTCTTGTACACCGTCATGTGCGGGTACAGGGCGTAATTCTGGAACACCATGGCGATGTCCCGATCCTTCGGCGGCACGTCGTTGACCACCCGACCGGCAATCTGAATCTCCCCCTCGGTGACCTCCTCCAGTCCCGCGACCATCCGCAGCGTGGTGCTCTTGCCGCAGCCGCTGGGGCCGACCAGCACCACGAACTCCTCGTCATGAATGTGCAGGCTCATGTCCTTCACGGCCACCACGTCACCGGGAAAGACCTTCGTGACCTGGCTGAGAATCACATCTGCCATCGCTGAATCCTCTCCTGGCCCACGGCCGGCAGGCTCGCGCTTCCCGCGGGGAGGACCTGCTGCCATCGCCCGGACCCGCCACCGCGGCCGCCAGAACATACCCGCCGCTTCACGCGAAACACTTGCGCAGGTATGCTTTCCGCCGGCCTTCCTGTAGGAACGAGTATTTTCACCGAAGCCAAGCCCGAAAGCAAGATTTCTCTTTTCCGCGCCCCCCCCGGGCCCACGCCGTCCGGCGGGCACGAATTCCTCCCCCGCCGGTAGAGCTGAATCGCCCCCCCCGCCTTCCAGGCCGCCCGCTCCGCTTTCGCCGGGCCGCTCACGCCGCTCCGGCCCCGCAAACCCGGCCAAAACGTGCCTGCATGAGCCGCTACCGTCCGCGGATCCACAGCGACGCATCACAAATCAATTGGGGAATCCCCCTCGCGAGTTTGAACCTCCAATATGGGTGTACCGCTGCAAATGAGAAATTGATATTCTCCCGGCAGGTCGGGCCCACGAGCAGGCCGCGGCCCTTCCCGGAACGTTGGGCCGATCAACTGTGATCCCACTTCTGACCGGAACTTTATGAAGTATGTTCTTGCGGAATGCGTGAATCCGTGTATGTTGTACGCCTCGTAACAGAGGTCAAGCGGACGGGCAGGATCCGACGGCTGTAACTTACCGGCGGCAGGCGGACAACCTGGGCTGAAACTGTTTCACCGAATCGCCGCCGGTTGGATTAGGACTGTTCGTTCTGACGTGAAGGCTGCATTCGCTCCGAAGAGAGTCCATGGAATTAGGAGAGAGAGATGCCCGTAAGAAGCATCAGTGAACTGCAAGGCGAGCTCCAGGCCAAGGAACGACAGCTGAGAAGACTCCAGTCCCGGCGCGGCAGACTGGCAAAGCAGCTTGACGCGATGGACAGGCGGATCGGCATGCTCGTTGGGGGAGGCCCCCGAAGGAGAAGAAGGCGCAAGAAGGTCCGAGGGGTCAGGAAGGCGCGAAGGGCCGTGCGGCGCCGCAAGCGGGCCGTGGCGAGGCCGAAGGCCGCGCGCAAACGCGCCACCGGCAAGCCGCTGGCGGCATACATTCGCGAGAGCCTGGCCAAGTCAGCGAACGGCCTCAGCGTCACGCAAATCACCCAGGCCGTCACCAGCGCCGGCTACCGCAGTCACAGCAAAGACTTTTATGGCATCGTGGCCAAGACGCTGCTGACCAACAAGGGTTTCCGGCGGGTGAAACGCGGCGTGTACAAACTCGCTGGGTAAACTCCTCAGCAGAACAGGTGCTTTGGCCCGTGCCCCGCCCCACGGGCGATGAGGACCGTTCCAGAGCAAGCCGCGCGCCTGCAAACGCCGGCGCGCGGCTTGCTTTCACCCTCGCCCCAGCTGCACCGGCCTGCCGCAAGGGCGTCCGGCACCATAATCCCGTTGACCGACATGGCTTTCCCCGGGCGGGGTTGGCTGTTGTCAGAAAGGCGGTGGAAGCGATACGATAGGATTCTGCGCCCGGTCTGCGGCGCTGCCGTGGCACTGTCCGGGCGCGGGCCGGGGCCGGGACCGCCGGTCGGCCGTCCGCGGGCCTGGCAATAGGCGCAGCGGGAGAAGGCGAGGAAACGGTGAAGAGGACGTTCACGTTCGTCGGCGTCTTGCTGGCCGCCGGCGGCGCAAGCTGGGGAATCATCAACCCCCACTTCACCCCCAAGCACCTGGTGGAGCAGGCCGACGTGGTCTTCGCCGCGTCCCCGCAGGCCGCCGACACGCCCCTGGAGTGGAAGCTCAACAACCCCAGGCAGATCAAAGGAGAGGCGCCGGGCGAGCACGTGATCCGTCTGGCCCACTGCAAGAAGGACCACCTCAAAGACATCCAGCGGACCTTCCAGGCCAACGGCCGCACACCGGCAATCCTCTTTTCCGGCACGTACCAGGAACAAAAGCAGGCGTTCATGCACGTCGCCGGGCAGTGGCTGAACCTGACGGGCGGCGCCAAGGGCCGCTGGGACGTCTCCGGTTACGCCCCCAACATGAGCGCCACCTACGCCGGCGGGACGGACATGCTCATCCGCATGTCCGAGTACCTCACCAGCGACCCCGACGCGGACGTGCCGTCCGCCGCGGGCGTGGCCTGGCAGGCCGGGGGACCGGTCAAGGTGGCCAGAATCACCGGCCGCAGCGGCGGCCTGGCGGCGGCGGAAATAGGCAAGCTCAACAACATCCATCTGTTTGCGGCCTCGGCCGCGGGCGACAGGCTCTTCAGGCCGAAGGAGGTGAACGACGAGACGAAGTTCGAGGACGTGACGGCCGCGGCCGGGCTGGACACCAAGTCGCGCCGCTTCGTCTGGGTGGACGTGGACCGCGACGGGCTGGCCGACCTGGTCACCTGGGACGGCAGCAGCGTATCCGTCCGCCGGGCCGGGGCGGACGGCAGGTTCCACGCCCCGCCGGGCAAGTGGTCGGTGCAGTTGTACGGGGAATGCACCGGGCTGGCGGCGTGCTCGACGGACGGCTCGCCCGGGGTGCTGGTGAGCACGTATTCCGGCCCCCTGCTGCTGGTCGCCGACGGGCAAGCCGGGTGGAAGAAGCAGCCGCTGCCCGCGGCCGGGGCGATCCACGAGGAGATCGGCCCGGTGTCGGCCTGCATTGTCGCCGACCTGGACATGGACGGCCACGTGGACGTGCTTCAGCCGGGCGACCGGGGCGGCATCCTCTGGAGGGGCAAGGCCGACGGCTTCGCCAAGCCGCGCAAGACCGCCGTCGCCGCCGGCCCCGGCCTGGCCGCGGCGGCCGTCGGCGACTTCAACGAAGACGGCGCGCTGGACATCTTCCTGGCCGGGGCCGAAAAGAGCACCCTCTGGGAAAACGACGGTGAGGGGAATTTCAAGGACGTCTCCCGCCGCAGCGGGTCCGTCGGCTACAAGTGCCCGCCGGGGGCCGGCGAAGCCCGGGCCGTGGACCTCAACCACGACGGGCGGACCGACCTGTGCCTGATGTATCTCCAAAGCGGCATTGTGTACCACTTCAACCGCGGCTTCCGCGCCCTCGCCGAGGAGGGCGACGTGAGGCTGCCGGGCCTTTACGGCAAGCCGGGCCGGCCCCCCCTGGGACAGAAGGCCATGGCCGTGGGCGACTTCAACGCCGACGGGTCGCAGGACCTGGCCGTCTGGATCACCAACGATGAGGTCTACTGCTATCTGAACGAGCAATGCCACCAGCCGGTGCTGCGTTTGCGACTGGCCAAGGGCATGACGGGGCCGGTGACGGTAAGCGGCTGGATGGGCGAAAAGCACCCGATTTGCGTGGGCGCGGCGGCCGTGACCGCTCATTCACCGCCCACATGTCTCTGCGCCCGGTACCCGGGCGAATGCAGGATCAAGTGGCGGACTGCCGCCCAAGGCGAGCAGCTCAGGAACGTCAAGGTGGAAGACGGCCCGGTGGACGTACTCATCGAGCCCGCCGCGGGAAAGGCCGGCAAACCGGGATAGCGGACGCGCGGCCCGATCGAATTCGTTTTTTGACGGGCGCCGGCCGGCGAGGACCCAGCTTGATGGGCGATCGAGGGACATCTGGATGCACCGGCGGGCGGCGGCCCGGGCGAGCGGCCCGGCTGTGCTGCGCCGCCGCGGCGGGGCTATGGCTGGGGCTGTCGGCGCCGGCGGCCGCCAAGGCTGAATCGGTGGCGGTGGTGCCCATCCTGATCGGCCCGCTCCAGATCCTGCTGGCGATTCTGCCGGCCATCCTGCTGGCCCTGCTGGGGGCGATCGTGTCCATCCTGAGGCCCTCGGCCGTCAAGGCCGCCCTGAAGCTGCTGTGGAAGAAGAAGCTCCCGGCCGCCCTGTTCGTCATGGCCGTGGTGGGGATCGTGTACCTGCTTTCCCACGCCTTCCCCGGGGCCGGGGCCCAGGTCGGCCAGGCCGACCTCGGCCGTGCCGACTGGCCAGCCTACCGCGGCGGCATCGAGCGGCGGGGGTCCAGCGGCGACGGACCCGATCCGCTGGAACGGGCCATCCTGCGGACCTTCGCGGACGAGAACGTCAAAACCTTTCACGCCTCGCCGGCCGTCACCGGCAACCGCGTGTACGTCGCCACCGCCAACAAGGGCGTCTTCGCCGACAGCGGGGCCATCTGCTGCCTCGACGCCGACACCCTGGGCCTGGCCTGGAGATATGCCCCTCGGGGCTTCCGGGCCACGTATTCCTCCCCGGCCGTGGCGGAGGGCTACGTCGTCTGCGGCGAGGGGCTGCACTTCACCCGCGAGGCCCGGATCACCTGCCTGGACGCGGCCACCGGGCGGAGGCTGTGGGAACTCCGCACCAAAAGCCACGTGGAATCGTCCCCCTGCATCTATGAAGGCAAGGCCTACATTGGGGCCGGGGACGACGGCATGTACTGCATCGCACTGAAGCCCGCCGGCGGCGGCCAGCCCCGTCTCATCTGGCACCTGGAGGGCAAGGACTATCCCGACTGCGAAACCTCCCCGATCGCCCACGACGGCAAGGTGTATTTCGGTCTGGGCGAGGGCGGCTGTGCCGTCGTCTGCGTGGACGCCCGGAGCGGCGAGGAGATCTGGCGGACGCCCGCCCCGTATCCGGTCTTCAGCAGCCCCACCCTCAGCCGAGGCAAGCTGTTCGTCGGCATGGGCAACGGCAACCTCATCGAGACGGCCGAGGCGGTTCGCGAAAAGAAGATCAAGAAGATGCGCCAGGCCGGGCTGGAGGAGGCGGAGATTGACCGGCGGGCGGCGAAGCTCGCCCCGGCCGGCGAGGTCTGGTGCCTGAACCCGAACGACGGCAAGGTTATATGGAGCTACCCGCTGCCCCGGACCGTGCTGGGCGCCATCGCCGCCGCCGAGGGCCGCATCTATTTCGGCTGCCGGGACGGGAAGTTCTACTGCCTGACCACCGAAAAGGAAGTCGTCGGCCGACCGTTCGACGCCCACGACCCCATCGCCACCTCCCCCGCCGTGGGCACCGACCACGTGTACTTCGTCACCGAAAAAGGCCGGCTGTATTGCCTGGACCGGCGGACCCTGCAACGGGTCTGGGACATGCCGGTGGGCACGGCCGCGCCGTTCCTCTCCTCACCAGCCGTC
>LJUF01000203.1 GCA_001303665.1 Phycisphaerae bacterium SM23_33
CCAGGATGACGGCGTCGGGCGGCGTCCGGCCGGCGCCGGAGTCGGAGCACCGGCTGCGGCGGAGCAGCTCGAAGCCGCGGCCCGTGATCCAGCGGGCCACCTCGTCGAAGCGTTCGGGCTTTCGCGGCACGATGGCCAGCCGGGCCTGGCGGCCGGGCTGGCGGCGGAGCTGCTCAAATGCATCCAGCACAATCGGCTCTTCACCGGCGCCGGTGCCGCCGGCGACCAGAAGCTTCTGGTCCGGCGTGATCCCCAGGGCCGCGGCCAGTTCGTCCTGGCCGGCGACGCGGTCGCCGATCTGGGCGGTGTCGTACTTCATCATGCCGGTCACGACGAGCTGGTCGTCCCGCACGCCCAGCCGGCGAAACAGCCGGGCATAGGCTTCGTCCTGCACGCCGATGGCGGCGAGGGAATTGAACATCCGGGCCGCCAGCGGGCGAATCCGCCGGTACCGGGGGAAGCCCTTGTGCGGTCCGATGCGCCCGTTCACCACGACCACCGGAATCCCGCGGCGGCGGCAGCGACCCACGAAGTTGGGCCAGACGTCGCCTTCGACCAGGATCACCATGGCCGGGGCCAGCCGCTTCAGGGCCGCGTCCACCGCGAAGCTGAAGTCCCAGGGCCAGCGGAAGACCTTGTGTTCGGGCGCGAACAGCCGCTGTGCCGCGGCCAGCCCGGTGTCCGTGGTCGAAGAGACCAGCACCCGGTAATCGGGAAGCTGCCCGTGCAGCTCGGCCACGAGCTGTCTGGCGGCGTTGATCTCCCCGACGCTGACGCCGTGGATCCAGATGACCGGCTGCAGGCCGTAGCGGCGGGGAACCCGCCCCAGCCGCTGGGCCCAGTCCCGGCGGTACTTGCCGTGGCGGATCATCCGCGCCAGCCACATCGGGCTGGTCCCCACCAGGGCCAGGGCATACGCGACGTTGAGAATCCAGCCGAGCATCGGGTAGAGTATGCAGCCGGTGGCATCTGGTGTCGACAGAAAACGGCTCTGAGGGGCGCCGGCGCCGCCCCGGCTGCGTTTGTCTCGTTGGGCGGCCGCCGCACGCAATTGAATGGCAGTCCGGGGGAACGTAGAATAGCCGGTCCCTGAGTCGCCCCGGGACCCGTGGGCAGGCTGAACCGGCGACCGAGACGTGGGAGCCATGGCACAGAAGAATCAGTTCGACAGGAAAGAGATCATCTTCGTAGCGGATTACCTGCCGCGGCAGTGCGGCATAGCGACATTCACGCATGACCTGTGCACGGCGGTCGCCCATGAGGCCGACGACTCGTACCGGTGCGGGGTGGTGGCCATCAACGACATCCCCGAGGGCTACCGGTATTCCGAGACGGTCCGGTTCGAAGTCCGCGAGTCGGTGCTGAGCGATTACCGCCAGGCGGCGGCGTTCATCAACATTTCCAACACGGCGGTCGTCTGCCTTCAGCACGAGTACGGCATCTTCGGGGGCCCGCACGGCTCGCACGTCCTGGCCCTGCTTCAGCGCCTGCGCCGGCCGGTGGTGACGACCCTGCACACCGTCCTCAAGGAACCCAACGAGAACCAGAAGCTGGTGCTGGCCGAAATCTGCCGCCTGAGCAGCCGGGTCATCGTCATGGCCCAGCGGGCCCGGGAATTCCTCACCGAGATCTACGGCGTGGACGCGGAAAAGATCAGCATGATCCCCCACGGCATCCCGGACGTGCCCTTCATCGACCCGGCCTTCTACAAGGACAAGTTCGGGGTGGAGGGGCGGATGCTCATTCTCACCTCCGGGCTGCTGAGCCCGGGCAAAGGCGTCGAGGACGCCATCCGGGCCCTGCCGGCGGTGGTGGCCAAGCACCCCAACGTGGTGTACATGATCGTGGGGGCCACCCACCCGCACGTCCGCCGCCACAGCGGCGAGGAGTACCGCAACAGCCTCCACCGTCTGTCGCGCGAGCTGAACGTGGAGGAGCACGTCATGTTCCAGAACCGCTTCGTGGAGCCGGCCGAGCTGTGCGAGTTCCTCGGGGCGGCGGACATCTACGTGACGCCGTATCTGAAGCAGGCCCAGATCGTATCGGGCATGCTGGCCTACGCGTTGGGGTCGGGCAACGCGACCATCTCCACGCCGTACTGGTACGCCGAGGAGATGCTGGCGGACGATCGCGGCCGGCTGGTGCCGTTCCAAGACCCGCAGGCCATCGCCGAGCAGGTGTGCGAACTGCTGGCCAACGACGTGCGCCGCGACACCCTGCGAAAACGCGCCTACCAGTTCACCCGGAACATGGTCTGGACGCAGGTAGGCAAACGCTATCTGGAGGTGTACGAGGAGGTACAGCGAAGCAGCGTTCATCCGGTCATGCTGATGGTGCCGTCGGCCAAGCCGACGGCCCCGGTGGCGGCCGAGCTGCCCGAGATCGACCTGCGCCACCTGAGGACGCTCACCGACCAGACGGGCATCCTTCAGCACTGCCTGTACGCCACGCCCGACCGCCGCCACGGGTACACCACCGACGACAACGCCCGGGCCCTGATCGTGGCCTCGCTGTACTGGCACCAGACGCGCGACGAAGCCATCCTGCCGCTGCTGCAGACCTACCTGTCCTTCCTGGCCCACGCCCTGGAGCACGACTCCGGGCAGTTCCGCAACTACATGAATTACGACCGGCGCTGGGCGGAGATCATCGGTTCGGAGGACTCCCATTGCCGTGCGCTGTGGGGGCTGGGGATGTGCGTGGGGCTTTGCAACTACGAGCCGGTGGTGGGGCTGGCGACCCGGCTGTTCGAGCGCGCCCTGACGGCGGTGCAGTCGTTCGTCTCGCCCCGGGCCTGGGCCTTCGCCATCGTGGGCATCCACGCCTACCTGCAGCGCTTCAGCGGCGACAGCGAAGCCAGACGCTATCGCTCCCTGCTGGCAGAGCGAATCCACAGGAACTTCCAGGAGTACATGACCGACGATTGGCCCTGGTGCGAGGAGGTGGTCACCTACGCCAACGCCAAGCTGCCTCACGCCCTGCTGATGGCCGGCAAGTGGACCTTCCAGTCGAAGATGATCGAAATCGGCGAGCGCGCCCTGAAGTGGCTGCTGGAGGTCCAGACCGGGCAGGACGGGTGCCTGTCGGTCGTCGGCAACCAGGGGTGGTTTCCCCGGGACGGGAAAAGGGCCCGGTTCGACCAGCAGCCCATCGAGGCCCAGGCCCTCATCGGCGCCTGCGTGGAAGCCTATAATGTGACAGGAAACCCCTACTGGTTGGAGCAGGCCCGACGCTGCTTCAACTGGTTCCTGGGAGATAACGACCTGAAGGCCCCGCTGTACGACTTCACCACGGCGGGGTGCCGGGACGGGCTTCACGCCGAAGGCGCCAGCCACAACCAGGGAGCCGAGAGCACGCTGGCCTGGCTGATCAGCCTGCTGCTGATGCACGAAATTCAAACTCAGCAAACCTTAGGCGAGCCCGCTGCCGATAAGGAAATGGAAAGCGAATTCGGCAAGGAGCTCCCGGCCGAGCAGCCATTGCCCGGCGATGGCTCGCGAACAGGCTGAAGTGAAAGGAATGGTGCATGCCCTCCCCCATCGTCATGATCAGTTCCTATCCGCCCCGGCTGTGCGGGATCGCGACGTTCTGCGAAGAGGCGCGCGAGTTCATCCAGAAGCGCCACCCCGAACGCGACGTGCTCGTCATCAGCCACCTCGACGGCGAAGGCGACGGGGTCTTCCCCCTCATCGACATGACCCGCCGCGACTGGTGGCGCGTGGTGGCGGCCAAGGTGCGGCAGCTTCAGCCCCACGCCGTGCACATCGAGCATGAGTACGGGCTGTACGAGTACTGCGACCCGCGCGGACAGGGAGACGGCAACGAAGGCTTCCTCGACCTGCTGGACGCCATAGAGGATTTCCCCATCCTCGTCGAGCCGCACACCGTGCACGGGCGGGTGACGGACTTCGAGGCCGACTTCCTCTTCAAGCTCTGCCAGCGGGCCCACATGGTGCTGTTCAAGTGCCACTATCAGAAGTGGCGCCTGGACTGGAACTTCCACGGGCGGGGCTGGCCTACGCCCCGAAACATCATGGTGGTCCCCCACGGCGCCCGCCCGGACCGCCGCTGGAGCGTCGATCAGGTGCCCGAACTCCGCAAGGAGCTGGGATTGGACCAGATCCCCCACCTGGCCGAGCACATGGTCGGGCTGATCGGCTGGATCCAGTCCAACAAGCGCTGGGACATCCTCACCAGCATGTGGGAAGACATCGCCACCACCATCGAGCAGGCCACCGGCCAGGAATGGGACCTGCTGGCGGCGGGCTCCATGCGCGACCCGGCCGACAAGGCCGAATACGAGAAATACAAACACGAGATCCAACTGCTCGAACGGAAGGGGCTGGCCCAGTATTACGAGTTCATCCCCCGCGGGGAGATGTATTTCAAGGTCATGGCGGTGTGTGACTTCATCGTCCTGCCCACCACCGACGAAACCCAGTCGGGCACGCTGGCGCGGATCATCGCCCTGAACAAGCCGTTCATCACCACCGCCCCCATGGAGGGGCTGACCGCCCAGACCCTCGAAAGCGGCGGCGGGCTGCTGTTCACCACCAAGGAGATGCTGCGCGAGCACGTGATCAATCTGGCCTGCGACGAGGGGCTGCGCATGCACCTGGGCAACAACCTCAAGCGGTATCTGGAGGAAGTGGTTTCCTGGGACGTGGTCGCCGCCCAGTACGACGAGGCCTACCAGCGGGCCCGGGTGGCCTGCAAGACCAGTCAGCCGGTCGTCCTGCCTCTGGAGTTCTGACCCGGATCCCGCTGGCGGCCTGGCCTGCGGGACGGCTGAACGCGGACGCTGAGCTACTTCGACACCACCGGCTGGGGCTGCGCCGCCGCGCCTTTCTGCACCTGGTTGCCGTACAGGACCATGTTCCGCATCAGCTCGATCGCCGAGCCGGGCTGCTCCACCGTCCCCGGGGCGTAGCCGACGCAGCTGAAGCACGGGTAACCCGCCAGCCCGGAGGTCAGGTCCTCCCTGCTCAGGAACACGGCCACCCGGCCGTCCAGCGTCACGCCCATGATCCGGGGGTACTTGGCGTCGATCAGCAGCTCCCGGGCGGCGCGGCGATAGTTCACCTTCTCCACCTCCATGCCCGGCAGCCTGTACACCGGCGACATGTTGGGCACGTGGTGCAGGGCTCCCTCCCCGAAAAGTCCGTTCAGCAGGGCCACGGCGCTGCTGCCGAACGCCTCCGAGCCGCCGGCGGCGTCGATGATCAGCGTCCCGCCGCTGGCGACGTAGGCCTTCAGCGCCTGCTTCTCGGGGGCGCTGAGCGACAGCGCGTTGGTGCCGGTCATGTGGGCGACGCGATGCTCGTTGACGTCCAACTTGCCCGGGGTCACCGTCTCGCACACGAGCTTGGTCTGCCACTTCTGGCCCATGAGCATGCCGAAGCGCGTCCAGGCCAGCGGCTCCGGGTCCCAGTTGCCGTTGTGCTGGATTCGGGCGACCCGGGCCAGCCGCAGCGGGACGATCGGACTGTCGGGCGGCCAGGTGGACGTGCCGCGGTGCCGCGGGGACGCCCGGTCGGTGGCGAAGTACACGATGTTGAAGGCCAGCTCGAAGGCGTCCTCCCCGGTGACGTAGGCGTTGGTCTGCCAGGGCAGCGGCAGGTCCTCGGTCGTGTGCAGGGCCAGCAAACGCACCCCGTTGGAGATCGCCCATAGCGGCGTGCGGCGCCCCACCTTGAAGTGAGCGGTGTAGATCGGGTGGTTCTCGTCCAGGCGCTTCAGCTCGTAGTCCGGGAACAGCTTCTGGTAGATGCCTGGTTGGCCGGGCTGGCCGCGCATGGCCGCATCGAACGCCCGCCCCTGGGCGGCGCACTCGCACACGGAGAAGATCAGCCCGCCCTGGTAGACGAACTGGCGGAGCTTGTCCAGCTCGGCGGGGCTGAAGGGCGGCGGCTTCGATCCGGTCAGCAGCAGGATGGGGGCGTCGTGCCACTCCTCCACCGGCACCTTCAGGTTGATGATCTGCCAGTTGACCTCTCCCTCGAACTTGCGGCTGGTCCAGCGCATGAGGTTGGCCAGGGCCCGCGGGCGGTTGTTCCAGTCGCCCTCGTACTGGAGGCGGTTGAACAGCACGGGAGCCCGCCCGCGGACCAGGAACAGCAGGGCAAAGGTGGTGCTCCCTATGGGCCCGCCGCCAAGATCCTCCGCGGGCCAGGCGCCGTTGGGGCTCTGGAGGTTGATCAGCCGCGCCGCCCCCAGCTTGTACCAGTCCTTCTCGCCGAAATACTTGTATCCGCTGGCCAGGCCCACCCGTTCCACGCCGTAAAGGTAATAGTAATAGGGCCCGCCGCCGAAGCTGCCGGCGGGGCTGTAGTGCCGGTCCATCCAGTCCAGCGCCTTCTGGACGGGCGGAATAACCGGGTTGGCCCCGCACTTGGTGAACTCCTCGGACTGAAGGTTGTCGAAGGCCACCAGCACGCCGGTCAGCCCCGCGGCCGTCATGGTGCCCTTGGAGCCCTCGCCCCCGCCGAACTGGTAGCCGTAGCCCCAGCCGCCGTCGGGGTTCTGGGTGGCCTCG
>LJUF01000204.1 GCA_001303665.1 Phycisphaerae bacterium SM23_33
CCGGTTCCTGGCGCTGGCCAAGGCCGGCAAGTACGCCCAGTGCCGGTCCATCCTGGGTGAGATCCTCCGAATCGATCCGACCCACGGCACGGCCTGGTACAACATGGCCTGCGTCCACTGCCGCCTGGGGGCCCCGGATGAGGCCATGAGCTGCCTGAACAAGGCCCTGGAGCACGGCTACAGCGACTTCCGCCACCTGGCCCGCGACGGCGACCTGGAGCCGCTGCGCGGGTTGCAGGCCTACGACGAGCTGCTGAAGCGCAACCAGGAAATCCAGCGCGCCCGGGCCGAAAAGATGCAGCAGGCCCTGCGCCAGCAGTTTGGCGACGGCTACATCGTCGAGGTGGACCATCCCAGCAGGCTGGTGTTGGCTACCGACATGGACCGCCAGATGCTGGATGAGCTCAAGGCCTACCTGACCGCCTACGCCGAGGCTCAATGGGCCGACCTGTTCACCCATCGCTTCGAGCAGTACGTCACCGTCGTCGTCCCCTGCTCCGGCTCCGTTGCGCTCGCCGGCGCAACCGGCGGGTACTACACCCACCCCCAGCGGCTGCTGCTGGCCGGCCAGACCGGCATGGTCCTGACCCACGAGTTCACCCACGCCCTGCACGACGCCGACCAGGACGGCCTCGGCCAGCGCCACCCGATGTGGATCGCGGAGGGGTTGGCCACGCTGTTTGAGTCGTCCATCATCGCCGACGGGCACGTCCTGGCCGAGCCCAATCACCGGCTCAACCTCCTCAAGAGCCTCATCGCCGGGGACAGGAACATCCCCTGGAAGGACTTCGTCCGGTACGACCAGGCCCGGTTCATGACACGCGTCATCGCCTCCTATCCGCAGTGCCGCTACATGATGATGTACCTCTACGAGAACGGCCTGCTGAAGAGGTGGTACGACGCCTACACCGCCGGCTATGAGGAAGACCCGACCGGGGCTGAGGCCCTGGAGCAGGTCTTCGGCAAGACGCTGGATGAGGTGGAGGCCGACTGGCTGGCCTGGGTGCGGAAGCAGAAGTCCCCGCCGGTGCGGCTGGCCGTGGAGTCGGCCTACATCGGCGTGCGGACACAGGGCCAGGCCGACGGGCTGCGGGTCCTGGAGGTGGTTCCGGGTAGCGGCGCCGACAAGGCCGCCCTGAAACCGGGCGACGTCATCGTCAATGTGGACGGCCGGCGGGTGGTGAGCCCGGCCGCAATGCTGCGGCTGGTCAGCCGGCACATCCCCGGCGACGAGATCGAGGTTCGCTTCCGTCGCAGCGGCCAGTACGGGACCGTCACCGTCACCCTGGGCAAATGGGCGGGCGAACCGCCCGCCGCGCAGCCGGCGAAGGACGCGCCCCAGCCGCCGCCTGCTGAGCAAGCTCCCGCTCCACCGGCCCGAAAGGCCGCGTGAGCAGCCCGGTCAGCTCTGGGTTGCGGGCAACCCCTGCCAGCGGCCCTCCTACTTTTGCTTCGTGGGTTCCGCCGGCCGGAGCGTGCACCTGGCGCACTTGTGCTCGGCCAAATGGGTGTTGACGGCCTTCTGGACCTGCTGGGCATTGAGGGCCGCCAGCCGGCCGGCCAGCACCTGCCGGTGCGCCCCGTAGCGAAACTCCTGCATCCCCCATTGCAGGCCGAGATTGCCTTCCATCATGGCCGCTGAGATGCCGGTGGGTGCGCGGTCCCTTATGGCAGCGATGTCCGGCGGCTGGCGCAGCGTCGTCGCCAGTTGCCTGCCGAGCATGGCCGCGGCGTTCCAGTCTGCCGGCTGGGCGCGGATCTGCTGCAGGTGCGAGTGGATTTTCTTGGATACCTCGTCGAACGACGCCCCCGGCCGCAGGCAGGCCGAGACGTAGAAGAAGCTGCCCTCGGGCGTGACTAGGTCGGTCCCGGCCAGCGCCACGCCCGTCATCTTCTTCAGTTCCGTGTCGCCGAGGAGCCGCTGCGCGAGGACGCCGCCGGCGGCCATCAAGGCGGGGTGGTCGGGCTGGTCGAGGGACGGTATCGGCCAGGTCAGCACGAGGTGGCGGGCGTCCAGGTCCCAGGTCATGTCCCGGTCGGCGTGCTCCAGCTTGACCGGCTCAGGGGCCTTGGCCGAGGATCGGATCGTTCCCAGGCGTTTGGCGACCGCGGGCTTCAGTGTCTTGATGTTGACTCCGCCCACAACGCAGACCAGTGCCTTCGGAAGCACCGCCAGGTGATTGTCCCGGTATCGCTGAATCTGCTCCAGGCGGGCCCGCGTGACGTCGGCCTTCAGGGCCGCGTGCTTGCTTGCGTGCCGGCAGCCCTGCGCCCAGGCGGCCATCGCGAACTTGTGGGTGGCGAAGTTGCGGGCGACGGCGTCGCACTCGGTGAGGACGTTGGCCTTCTCGGCCGCCAGGCTTTTTCGGCCGAACGGCACGCCTGCAAGCCACCTGGCGTGGTGGGACAGCCCCTCCCGCCAGTTGTCCACGCTGCCGTAGAAGTCCAGCCTCATGTGATCGGGCAGGGTTTCGGCGTTGGCCTGGCGCGACCCGGCCGGGATCGTGCTGCGAATCACCAGGTGTTCGACCAGGTGCGACCACTGAGCCTGCCCCGGCCCGTCCGCCGCCAGCCCCATGGGCAGGAAGGTGAAAATGGAAACATGCTTGCTGCCGGCCACGGGAAGCACCACCACCCGCAGGCCGTTGTCCAGCGTGAGCCGCTCCACCTTTGGCGCGGCCGGCTTGGCCGAACAGCTGTTCACGGCGGCGAGGACGCCGACGGCAATCAGCACATAGGTTTTCGGCGATTTCATTTCAACGTCCCCTTTCTGTTCGCCTGGGCCGGCTCGCCCCGGCGGCAGGCCGAAGCCGCCGGGGCGGCCGGGCGGCTACGACGCGTCCATCGCCTGCATCTTTCGCAGCTCCAGCTGCTCGTAGCGCCGACGGATAGTGGGAAGAAGGAAAGCACAAACCCCCACGCTCATGGCCCCCATCAAGCCCAGCGGGTAGTACACCCAGAACGGCTGGGCTTGAAGCAGGGCCACGACCATCAGCGCCAGGCAGCCCAGCCCGAAAAAAATGATGCCCTTTGTGAGGCCTAGGACCAGGCGCCGAGCCCGGCCCAGGCCGCCAAGGACCCCGATCAGACCGCCGACGCAGCCGACGGCCGAGCCTGCGATCCCACGGACGAGCCCGGCCTGCCACGGCTTCCACCAGGCTCGGGGGGCCGGCTTTGTCCGGGCTGTCCTGGCGGCCGGCTGGTCGGCTCGCCCGGACCGGCCGCCAGCGATCTGCTCATTTGCCTGTCCGGCCAGGCACAGAGGCGTCAGCAGAACCACGGTCACGGCGGTCATGCGCTTGGTCATTGCGTTTCTCCAGCTCTTGCCTGTGGGCGGCCAGCAGGGCACGGAAGGCCTCGGCGTCGAGCTTCCCGTCGGCGAACAGCATCCGCGCCCGCCGCTCGAACTCGTCGGTGATCTCCTGACTGTCCATGATCTCGATCTTCTGGATCAGCCGGTCCAGCCGCAGCCGGACGGTCGGATAGGAGATCCCGTATGCCTGGGCCAGGGCCTTCAGCGACCCGGAGGCCAGCACGAACCGCTTGATGAAGGCCAGGTCCTCGTCGCCCAGCAGGCCCGTCCAGTTCTGCCTTGCCTCTGCCTGCGCCACGCTACCTTCCTAAACTTTATTAAGCCCGAAGTGCATTATAGTATCAATTAAGTAAACTCCAAGGTGAATTTTGTGAAACAAAGCGCTGTGAACGCCCCGGTGGGGCGAGCCCATACACCTGATACACATGGTGGCTGGACCGTGGCGAGGGTTGTGGTGAGGAATCCCCCGCTCCCGCTCCGCCGGCCCGGCCGGCCGGGAAGGCCGCCTGAGAATGCCGCTCGGCGAGGGGTCGCGCCAATTCCGGAGGCGCTTTGCGGTTCTTGCCCGATAGCCCGGGGCGAGATGACAGGACCCCCGCTCGGCGGGTGGGGCCCTCGGCGCCGCGGGCGCCGGCCTGGGCTCAGCCGCCGGGCTTGCCGCCGGCGGCTCGCCGCTGGGCCTGCTGCTGCCGGAACTGCTCCAGGTGCTCCAGCTCGCCCTGGACCTCTTCGGCGAACTGGTGCGGCGGGAGTTCGCTGGGGCGCCGGTACCGCGTGGTCCACTGGCCATCCGGGCCTTGCCTCGAGGCTTCGATCACCCAAGCCTGCCCGTCCAGCGGCTCCAGCGCCAGGGCGTCGGCGTGGATTTTCCCCACAACCTCCCCGAAGGGGACGGCTTGACCCGGCAGGGGAAGCTCCGCCAACGGCCCGAACCGCTTGTACCAGTTTTGACCGGCCTGGGTGTACTTCTCCTGAAGCTTGCCCCGCGCGTACACGTACGCGCTCAGCTCGCAGGTTTCCATCGGCTGCGGCCAGGCGCCGAGCGGGTGAAGTAGCTCCCATTGGACGTACATGCCATCGTGGTAGAGATTGGCGAGCCGGATGGGCTGGTAGTAGCGTTCCTTCCCGTCCACGCGCTTCCAGGAGCCGTCGAGCTGGAAATCGCCGTACACGGCGCTGCCGTCCGTGTGCGAGCGGATGGGCCCGAACTCGCGGATGACGGCCGGGCAGGGCCGGGTCGAGCAGACGATGAAGATCATCCCGTTGTCGCAGCGCTGGAGGTCGTGGACGGCGAAGATCAGGCCCATCAGCTCCTTCTTGAAGATGGCCTTTTCCAGGGCGAACCCGGCCAGGACCTGCTCGGCGTTCACGACCGTGGCCGCGGGCGGAATCTTCACCTGAAAGCGTGAGCGGTCGATGCGAACGTCGTACTCGACCGTCACCGTTTGGTAGGTTTCCCAGTCGTCGGCCTTGGGCTGCTGCTTTTCGAAGCGCCGCAGCCGATCCTTCTGGTCGATCCAGATCAGTGCCCGAAATCGTCCGTCCGACCGGAGAACGACATATTGCTTGCAGACCGCGCCGTCGATCGCCCTGTCGCCGGCCGGTTCCCTTCTGGCGTTCTCCTCGCCCTCAAGGAGGCGGGTTGTGGCGCGGACCACCTTCTTGACGATTCCTGCCGGATCTTCGCTTTTCGATTGCACCAGCGGGCCGTTGCCGCTCCTCCGCCAGCAGTATTTGCCGTCGTCGATGCGGAAGAACGGATGCTTTTCGCTGTAGTCGTACTCGGCCATGCCGACGCCGCGCTCGTAAAAGGCCTCCATCATCTTTACCATCTTGCCGTCCTGGAGCCTCTTGCCGACGGCGTGGACCGTTCGCGCCTGCTCGATGGCCTTGACGGCTTGGGCGTAGAGCGACGGCGTGGCGGTGCCCAGCACCACCCACGCCCCCAGGGCGATGGCGATACAGGCGGCCACACCGATGGTGGCTTTCATGAGTATTCTCCTTGTCCGGCCGACTCGGCCGGGGCCAAGCTGGCCGATGCGGCGAAGGACGTTCTGGGCGACCGACGGCCCCGGTGCCACCGCGCGGCCCAGCCGGTCGAGCTGCTCTTGAAGGTCTTCTTGGTTCATCATGGTTCCTCATCCTTCAGCCGCTGGCGCAGGCGGGCGTAGGCCCGCGACAGTTGTTTCGTGACCGTGCCGACCGGCCGCCCGGTCATCTCGGCGACGACCTGGACGCTGAGGCCGTCGAAATGCCTCAGCATCACCACCGCCCGCTCGTGCCTGGGCAGGCTCATCACCGCCGAAAGCAGCCGGCGGGAAGTCCCGTCCAGATGCCCGTCGCCCCGGGCATCCACCGGGTCGGGCTGCGATTCCAAAGACGCCGTCACCCGCCGCTGCCGGGCCATCCGTCCCGCCCGCCGGCGGGCGATCTTCACCACCCAGGGACCGAACGCCGATCCGTTCCTCAATTCGCCCAGCTTCCGGTAGGCGGCCAGAAAGGTCTCCTGCGCGGCGTCACGGGCGGCCTCGTGGTCGCCCAGCACCTCGACGGCCGCGGCCCGCACCGATCGCTCGTGGCGCCGCATCAGCACCGCGAAGGCCTCCGGGTCGCCCCCGACGGCCGTGGTCACCAGTTCCGCATCCGATTGCACGGTCTGCCTGCTCCTTGTCGAAGCGCTTCTATACACCAGAGCCCGCCGCCCGGGAAATTGCGACAAGAAATGCAGAGTCTTCT
Source organism: Phycisphaerae bacterium SM23_33 (assembly GCA_001303665.1). Lineage (GTDB taxonomy): Bacteria > Planctomycetota > Phycisphaerae > SM23-33 > SM23-33 > SM23-33. Next base: position 6,050 of record LJUF01000204.1, read on the forward strand.
GGCCCGCCAACAGCTTATCGCCCCCGGCAGCTTGCAGGTCGCAGCGACATGACGACCGTCCCACTTCGCCGCCGGAGGCTATTTGACCGAGTCCTCGTCGCCGGTGCGCAGGTGAAAGGCCTCGCCGGGGCCGCTCCAGGTCTTGGTAACTTGCAGCTCGGCGGCGGGGCCCTCGGCGCCGCGGGCGCCGGCGTGGGCTCAGCCACCCGGCTTGTCGGAGGCGGCTCTCTGCTGGGCCTGCTGCTGCCGCATCTGCTCCAGGTGCTCCAGTTCGGCCTGGACCTCCTCGGCGAACTGGTGCGGCGGGAGTTCGCTGGGGCGCCGGTGCCGCCGGGACCAGCGGCCCTGTTCGTCCTGTCTGGACGCCTCGAGGATCCCGACGTTGCCTTCCAGCGGCTCGGCCGCCAGGGCGTCGGCGTGGACTTTGGCTATGACCTCCCCGAGCGGCACCGGCTGGCCCGGCAGGGGAAGCTC
>LJUF01000205.1 GCA_001303665.1 Phycisphaerae bacterium SM23_33
AGGCCTCTTCATTCAACGGGTTGCCGCGCAGGTCCAGGACGAGCAGGCTGGTCAAACCCGCCAAGGCCGAGATGTCGGCAATCCGGTTGTTCGCCAGCCACAGGGCCTGGAGCTTGGTGAGCGCTGGCAGCCAAGGGATGTCGTGGGCGGTATTGCAGGGCAAATATAGTCCCTAAGACTTGCAATGAGGCCAGGGCCGACACGCCGGGGATCTGGTTTTCCGAACCTTCAAGCCATTAGAGACCGGTGAAAACCGACACCAGCGACAGCTCGATAGTCAGATCTTTGCCGGCCTGGGGCAGCGCGGGCGGCCACCGTCAGGTGGGGTCCGTGAGCGTCTTCTTGCTGCGCGTGGCCTGGAGATCGCGCCGGGGCTGCCGGCCTTCCAGGCAGGCGAGGGAGATCTCGATGACCTCGCGGGCCTCGTCGGGCGTCAGTGTGCCGACGGTCACCAGGTCGCAGTCGCGCAAGGTCGTCCACACGAACGGCAGCCCCACGTACGGCATCACCCGCCCGGCGGCCATGGGCTTGATGGTGGTGACGGGCTTCCTGGCCTCGTGGATGATCCGCCGGGCCCAGTCGATCTCGATGGGCATCAGGAAGCCGGCGCAGTTGTACATGCAGATGTAGGAGGCGACGTCCAGCCCGGTGCGGTCGGCGGCGAGAATAACCTCCGGCAGGTGGGTGGACAGGCCGGGGATCATGCCGCGCTGGCGGATCATCTGGCAGAGCCGGTCCATGTGGCGGATGCTGCGGGTCAGGCCGTCGTAGAGGCGGTCGGTGACGGAGGTGTGTGGCCAGCAGAAGGCGGCGCCGGCGGCGGCGGATTCGTCGAAGGCCCGGGCGGCGGCGTCGAGGTCCGGGCCGTCGGCATTGACCTCAAACCAGGGCGTGATGATCCAGTGCATCTTCCTGCCGGCCCGCTGCTGGGCGTCGCTCAAGGCCTGGGCCATGAGGGGCGCCAGCGGCGACATGGTCACGTCCACGCCGGCGCGGAGGAAGACCTCCAGCACGTCGGCCACCCTCTTGGCCGTCTGGTATTCGACGTTCCAGCGGTGCCGGGCCTGCGTCTGGTGGGTATGCCCCAGCCACCAGTTGGAGCCGGCCACCAGCCGCGAAACGCTCACGCCGCCGATCTCGGTGCGGGGGAATTCACTCATCGAACCGCTCCTGGAAAACCCGGCCTGCCCTTCGGGGCGGCACGGGACCGCTGCATTATAATCAGGCCGGCGGGCGGAGTTCGTGCCCAAAAGCCCCAATTGCTTTCTGTTGCGCCAAGAGGCCCGAAGTGGCGGTGCCAAAAGGGGAAGCGAGCAGGTCCCGGCGTCGCGCGGAGGGGCGGGGGCGCACCCGGCCGGGCGAAGGCACAGGCCGCGGCCGGGCAGCCTCTCTGCAAGCGACATCGGTCCGCATGCCCAGGGCGTCCTGGCCGGCGATCGCCGAAGCTTACTTGCCCCACGGGCCGGGCCGGGTATAATGTGTTCGAAAGGCAAAGGCAGGCCGATGGAAATCAGGCAGAAGAAGCAGGTTTCCGAGCTTCTGTTCATCGTGTACAACCGCGCCTTGCACCCGGAGCTGTTCGAGATCCGTCACGATCACCGGATCGTGAAAGACAAGTACGAGTCGCGGATCTGGGTGACGGGGCTGAGCCACGTCATCAGCTTCCACCGGGGGGAGGCGACCCTGTGCGAGGTGATCGCCGACACGTCGGCGATGCTGCCGCGGCGGGGCAAGCTGATCAGCCTGCCTTTCCGCGGCGAGAGGGACGAGGAGCTCAACCACGCCGAGGGCATCCATTACCTGACCAGCTTCCAGGTGGAGACGTTGAGCCCGCGACTGTATGCCAAGGTCCATGGCGACCTGGCCGCGCACGCCGCCGACCACGGGCTGTTCGTGCCTTTCCCGGAGTGGGCCGGCGGCGGCCCAACGCCCTTCACGTATCTGGATTACGAAGCGAAGTTAAGCCAACTGCACGTCTTCGCCTACCACGCCTTCCCCGACGAAATGACGCTGATCAAGACCCAGTCGATCTTCGAGGTCGCCTGAGCCGGTCAGCAGAACAGCCGCCTGGATCACAAGGCCAGAGGCCCGGGCGCGAAAAGCTCAATGACTTCCGGGCGCGGACTCACTCCGGCCGGCCGGTTGAGATTGTGCCCCGTGGACTTCCCGGGTGAGAAACTTTTCGAATTTCTCCGCCTGCTCTCCGGTCAGGACGTTCTGGCGGATCTCCTGGCGGGCGGCGCGCTGGATAGCAGATTCTTCGTGAACGTCCTTGGCCTGCTCGGTACGGGTGTAGGCATCTCTGAGGATCTTTTCGGCCCGGGCGTTCTGCTCGCGCGGCAGCTCCATGAACTGCAGGGCATAGCGCATCCGCTGGAACTCAATCTCCCTGGCCAGCAGCCTGTCGAATCTCTCCGCCTGCTCCTTGGTGAGGACCTTGTCGCGGACCTCCTGGTGGGCGGCGCGCATGATTCCCAGCATTTCCTTGGGGTTCTTGGTCTGCTCGCTGCGGGCCCCGGCATCCTTGAGGATCTTTTCGTACCGGGTCTTCTGCTCGGCCGGCAGGTTCAGGCGGAGCAGGGCATGGGCCCTAGCCACCAACTCGGCGTAGGCGCGGGCGCCTTCCTGCCTGGCCTGCTCGACAAAGGGCCTGATGGCTTCGCCGATGGCCTGATGCAGCTTCTGGCTCAGCTCCCGCTGCTGGGCCTGGAGCTTGGCCAGCTTCTCGCCCAGGGCCGTCCGCTGGTCGTCGCTGGCGGCACCGGCCAGTTGGGCGCGAAGGTCGTCCAGCTCCTTTTGGTGCTGCCTGATCCAGTTCTCAGCGGCCTGGTATTGCGCGTCGACGAGCTGCCGGAGCTGGGCTTGCTGCTCGGGGGTGAGGCTCAGGCTTAGCTGCTCCAGCAACTTGTCCCTGGCCGCAGCCCACGGCTGGCTGGCGGGGGCTGACTGCGGACGCCCGCCGGCGCTGAGCCGGTCAACCTCGCCGGGCGGGGCCGAGCCCGAATCCTGCCCCCCTGCCAACCCGCACAGCAGCGCCAACGCCACGACCGAACTCGCCTTTTGCATGCGCATCCGAGCCCCTTTCCTTCCCGGCCGGCGGGTTCATCCGGGATTTCCCAAGTGACCTCTCGCGGACGGCCGCCGTCGGCGGCGTGCACGATTACACGGGGCTCTGGGGTTTCGGCAAGCGAATTCCCGATGTTCCAAACCTTTGCCGAAACCCACGGCCGGGGCTTGAGCCGTCGCATGCGCTGGAGGATCGGCCGGAACAGGCCGCAGAGATGGGGCCAGCACCGACTTCGAATGCTGTTCAAACCTGGTTGCGGGTGAGTTAGAATCTCATTGGCGCGTGTGCATTTGCGGGGGGCGGTGCTGCCGGAATGCGAGGATGAGCATGTGCCCGACAGAAGCTGCCGTTGAACGGCTGTGTGCGAAAGGGATCATCGCCGTGGTCCGGGCCGACAGCTCCGAGCAACTGCTCGACGTGGCCCGGGCCCTGCTGGCCGGGGGCGTGGACTGCATCGAGATCACGATGACCACGCCCGACGCCCTGCGCGTGATTGCCCGCTGCCGGCAGGTCTTCAGCGACGAGGCGCTGATCGGCGTGGGCAGCGTGCTCAACGCCGACCTGGCCAACGCCGCCATTGCCGTCGGCGCTCAGTATGTGGTCTCGCCGATCTTCGACCCGGGAATCATTGAGGCCGCTCACGGCGCCGGCCTGCCGGCCGTGCCGGGGGCGTTCAGCCCCACCGAGATTCTGGCCGCGACGAATGCCGGGGCCGACCTGGTGAAGGTCTTCCCGGCCACCCGCCTGGGGCCGGGGTTCTTCCGGGACCTGCTGGCCCCCATGCCGCATCTGAAACTGACGCCCACCGGCGGGGTGAACCTGGACACGGCCGGTGATTTCATCCGGGCCGGGGCCGTGACGCTGGGCGTCGGCTCGGCCCTGGTGGACAAGAAGGCCATTCGCAGCGGCGACCTCGGCGTGATCGAAAAGCTTGCCGCCCAGTTCGTGCAGGCGGTGGCCGAAGCCAGGCAGCCGGCCCGGTAGGCCCATGGCACGGGGCAAGGGAGTGTAGGCAAAGCCAGGCCGGCAAGCCGGCGCGGGCGGGCGGCGGATCCGGCCGAGAACAAATTTTTCCTTGCAGTTGCCAGTACGACACGGGTAGATTGCATGGGTCATTTCGGGCGACGGCAGCAGGACGCGGGCTGAAAGCCATGCGTCGCTCTGTGATGAGTTGCCGGGGTGGCCGGGAACGGCCAGGGAAGGCGCGCACGGTCTTCTGCTCGCTCCGCCGCGTTTTTTGGGATTTTTTCGCCCGATGCCGTTGCGCCCGGGCCGTACAGGGAGGCCGACTCGTAAAGGGCGTTGGCGGCAAGGAAAGGGCGCCCCGCCCATCTGCGAAGTGCGCGGCGCGGGCGGTGAGATCGAGCAGGCGATAGTCAGTTGCGTGTCGGGTCTCCGCACAAAGCCAGTTGTGCGGGCGTACAATTAGGTAATTGGACCCCAGGAGAGTCCGGACGGAAGGTCAAGGCGTGGCGGCCAAAGGAGGCGCCAGATGAAGCTCTGCATCCGAATGCGGCGGAACGAGCGCGGGGAATTTACCGCTAGCTGCCCCTTGTTACCGGGGTGCATCTCCTCGGGTCGGACGGAGCAGCAAGCCAAGCAGAACCTGGAAGAGGCCATTCGAGGGTACCTGGCCAGCGTAAGCAATTTCGTGCCCGAACAGATTAACCAGGTGCTGGAGTATCAGGTCTGAGTGCCCGCCTCCGGGTTCGCATGAAAGGGCGAGTGCGTGCAGTACCGCCCTTTTTTTGTTGCGCCGCGTCGGCCGGCCGCCGCGCTGTCAAAGACGCACGGTCTTCACCTCGAACGGGCGGAACCGCAGCCGGACCGTGCCGTCGCCGGCCGGACGAAGTCCGCGGCGGGGGTTCTCCAGCATGTCGCATTCCGCGGGGGCCTCCGCTCCCGCCGCAACCCGCACGCGGGCCTCGGCCGCGGCCCCGACCGATTCATACAGCCGCACGACCGTCCCCCGCCCGTCCTCGCTGCGTTTGACGGTCTCGACGACAATGGCCGGGTTCGATACTTCCAGGAAGCTCCACCGGCCGCCTTCGCGCCGGCCCGGCAACACCAGGGCCGGGACATTCAGCTCGTAAGCGGCCCGGACGACCTGCCCGTCGGCGAAGGGGCCGTGGTGCGGCAGCAGGGAGTAGGTGAACTCGTGCCGGCCGCGGTCGGCGCCCGGGTCCGGCAGGACGGGCGCCCTCAGCAGCGTCAGCCGCAGCACCCCGTCCAGGAAGTCGTAGCCGTACTTGCAGTCGTTGAGGACGGCCATGCCGTAGCCCGCTTCGCTGAGGTCGGCCCACTTCTGGGCCGGCCACTCGAACCGCTGCCGCTCGAATTCGGTGTTCCGATGCCTCGGCCGGACGACGTGGCCGAACTGGATTTCCCCGCGCAGCGTCGCGGCTGAGAGGTCGGCGGGAAAGGCGACCTTCAGCAGCCGGTGGGGCTGGCGCCAGTCGACGCGGGTCTCAAAATCGATCCGCCGCGACCCGGCCCGCAAGACGATTTCCTGACTCAACTTAGACCGTCCCAGCGGGCGGCGGACCGCCACCCGCCCCTCCAGCGGCCCCGCGGCAACGACATCAACGGCCTCGGCCGGGCCCAGCCGCACGGGCGACTGCTTGTAGGCGATGTCGATGTCCCAGGCGTCCCAGGAGCCGGGGTTGTCGCGATAAAGCTCCAGCCGGTTCATGGTCTGCCCTGGCGGGACAAGCTGCCTGGCGGCCGACTTATCGTACAGCTCGGCGATCTCGCCACGGGAGTTGATCCGCAATCGAAGATGCTCGTTTTCCATGACCGCGCCGCCGCGGGCGGCCCTGGCGGTGGCCGGCGAAGGACAGTCGGCGGGCCGGCCCGAGGCCAGGCGGATCGTCTTGCAGCCGACCGGCGGCACGGCGGGCACGGCTACCAGCAGGCGCCGGCTGCTGCCTCGGCCCACGACCTGAGCGGGCAGGGGCGTTCCGTCTGAATCGACGGGGCCCCGATGTGCATCGGGGTTCGCCGCCGGCAGCGACACGAGGACGTCGCGCGGCCAGGAAAGGGAGTTCCACACGGTCCATCCGGCCCGGCCGGGCGCCAGCGACCTCCTCGCCGCCGCCGAAAGCCGCTCGCAATCGACCAGGACTTCGGCGTAGAGCTTCTCGGCCTGTTGGTAGACCCGGGCGATGGACGAACCGGGAAGGATGTCGTGGAACTGGTTCAGCAGGACCTTTTTCCACGCCCGTTCCAGCTCCCGCGCCGGGTATGGTCGCCCGTGCACGGCCGCTGCCGCCGCCGACCACATCTCGGCCTCGCGCAGGGCCAGCTCGCACTTTCGGTTGCCGCGCTTGGTGCGGGCCTGGGAGGTGTAGGTGCCCCGGTGCACTTCCAGGTAGAGTTCGCCGGCGTAGCGGGCCTGCGGCGGGGTCTTGGCCAATTCGGCGAAGAACTCGCCCGGCCAGGCGTAGCGGGTCCGCGGCAGCCCTTCCAGGTCGCGCTGGCGGCGGAGGTGCTCGAGGTGATCGCGGGTCGGCCCGCCACCGCCGTCGCCCCAGCCGAACGGATACAGGAACTTGTGCGTTCCGGCCTTGTCCACGCAGTCGCGCCAGCGGCCGGCGACGGCCTGGGGGTGCGTCTCGGCGTTGTAATTGCGGTGCAGGTGGGTGAGGATCTCGGTGCCGTCGATGCCCTGCCACATGAAGGTCTCGTAGGGGAACGTCGTGCCGCCGTAATAATTCCAGAAGAGCTTCTGGGTGGTGAAGTACTTCATGCCGCAGCCGCGGAGGATCTGCGGCAGGTTCGCGCTGTAGCCGAACACATCCGGCAGCCAGCACACCTGACTTTCCACGCCGAACTCCTGCTTGAAGAACCTCCTGCCGTAGAGGAACTGGCGGATGAGGGCCTCGCCGCCGGAGACGTTGGTGTCGGCCTCGACCCACATCGCCCCCTCAGGCATCCACTGCCCGCGGCGGACGGCCCGTTTGATCCCGGCATAAATGCCGGGATATTGAGCCTTGAGGAATTCGTACAACTGCGCCTGGCTCTGAAGGAAGCGGAACTCCTTGTAGCGATCCATCAAGGCCAGCGCGGTGGCGAAAGTGTGGGCCGACTTGCGGAAGGTCTGCGCCAGCGGCCACAGCCAGGCCACGTCAATGTGGGCGTGGCCGAAGCAGTACATCTCCGGGGCCGTCGCCCCGTTGCGGGCCGAGAGCACCGGCGCCAGGAGTTTCCTGGCGGCGGGGATGGCCGCGTCGAACTCCTCCCGCGGGGCCTCCGGGTCCAGAGCGGTGGTGACATCGCGGATGGCCTCTTCCAGCCGCAGCCGGCGCAGCGAATCGGCGGGCAGGGCCGGGATGAGCCTGCGGACCGTCTCGGCGTCGATCCAGAGCTGATAGGCCGGCTCGTTCCACTCGCACAGGGCCGCGCCGCCGAAGCTCTGCTGGCGCGGAGGCGTCGGCGGGGCCGGCTCAGCCCCCGGCAGCAGGAAGGAGCAATGAACGGGCGTCGGCCCGTGCCCGGCATAGCTTTCGATGAGCACCTTCAGCCGCTGTCCCGGCCGGGCGATGGCCGTCAGGTCCACGTGGTCGTGCCAGCGATCCAGCCCGCCGGCGGCCTCGCCGTCGATGAAGACGATGGATTCGGTCCGCTCCCCCGGCCGAGCCGTCAGCACCACGCGATTGCCGGCGGCCACCGGCGGCACTCTGGCCGTGCAGCGGAACCAGCCGTATTCCCATTTCCTCCCCCACCGCTGACCCGGCCGGATGGGCCGAAAACGAAGCCTCCTTGCTTCTTCCGGTGCAAGCTGGTCCATCGTCGCGGCGAACTCCGCAGGCAGCTCCCTCACGGGCGTGGCCACACGCTGGCGAACAGCCTGGCACCAGTTCTCGATCCGCAGCTCCCAGTCACGCCCAAGGGCCATGATCCGCATCCTTTCCCGCTGTCAAGCGCGGGCAAGAGCGTAACGGTTCGCCAGGCGAATGACAACGCCGCCCCGGGCGCGCAGCCCCCGATGAAGTAAGCGCGACCGAGAAGCAAGGAGTCACCCAGCGAACTGCCCGGCGATGGTACAAGGCCGCGGAAAGAATCTGCTCTGGCTGAGGCCGCGGAAGTCGGGCTACCCGGCCTTCCCCGCCAGCCGCAGGGCCTCCAGGTACATCCCCGTGTCGTGGTAGCCGACCTTCCAGGTGGAGCCCTTGCGGGCATCGCCCGGCCGCCTCGGCCGCTGGGGATCGTACGACCCGTACCAGCCGCCGTACTCGGCGTCCAGGAAGTTGGCCTTCACGAAGGCCAGCGATTTCTGGAACGGCCCCCACAGGTCGTCGCGGCCGTGGTCGGCGGCGTACCGCATCAGCGCCCGCAGGTGCTCGCATTGCTGCCACCAGCCCTTGTCCTTGGAGCGGACC
>LJUF01000206.1 GCA_001303665.1 Phycisphaerae bacterium SM23_33
GTTCCGCCGCCCGCGCAGGTTCTGTAGCTGCCCCACCACGCCGTCGGCGAAGGCGCTGATGGTTACCCGGTTGTTGTTGACCAGCCCCACATACCCCAGCGCCGCCGCCAACTTTTTTATGGCCAGGTCCTTGGGCGGGTCGCCCCAGCCCACCGACCCGCTGACGTCCACCACCAACTGCACGCTCAGGTCCTGCTCTTCCAGGAACAGCTTCAGGAACAGTTGATCCAGCCGGCCGTAGACGTTCCAGTCCACGAAGCGCAGGTCGTCCCCGACCACGTACGGGCGGTGGTCCGCGAACTCCACGCTCTGGCCGCGGCGCTTGGCCCGGCGCTCGCCCTGGAGCTTGCCCTGGAGCATCTTGCGGCTGAGGACGTCCAGGGCGTCCAACCTGGCCATGAACTCCGGGTCCAGCAGTTCCGTCAGCCGCTTGGGCGGAGATGTCCTGGCCATGGCGCTCATGCGATTTTCACGGCCTCATCCACAGCCCTGGGGGTGGCCTTCAGGACGTCGTTCAGGATGTCGTCGCCGGTGATGCCCTCGGCCTGTCCCTCGAAGTTCAACAGGATGCGATGCCGCATGCCCGGCAGGTAGGAGGCGGCCACGTCGTCGAAGCTGACGTGGTAGCGCTCGTCCAGCAGGGCCCGAACCTTGCCCGACAGGACGATCGCCTGCACCCCGCGCGGCGAGGCCCCGAAGCGGACGTACTTGCTGGTCATGTCGGGGGCAAACTCCCCGCGCGGGTGCGTGCCCAGCACCAGCCGGATGGCGTAGTCCTGCACGTGCGGCGCGACCACCACCCGCCGAACCAGCCCCTGGGCCTCGAGGATCTGCTGGGCGTTCACGATCGCCCTGGCCTTGGGATCCCGGCCGGTGGTCGTGCGATTCAGGATCTCGCCCAGCTCCTCCCGGTTGCTGTACGGAACCAGCAGCTTGAAGAAGAACCGGTCGAGCTGGGCCTCCGGCAGCGGGTAGGTGCCCTCCTGCTCGATGGGGTTCTGCGTGGCCAGCACCATGAACGGCTCCTCCAGCTTGTACAGCTTTCCGCCGCTGGTGACGGAATGCTCCTGCATGGCCTCGAGCATGGCCGACTGGGTCTTGGGCGTGGCCCGGTTGATTTCGTCGGCCAGGATGATCTGCCCGAAGATGGGCCCGTGCTGGAACTCGAAGTGCCGGGCGCCGGTGGTCTTGTCTTCCATGACCACGTTGGTGCCGATGATGTCCGCTGGCATCAGGTCGGGCGTGAACTGGATCCGCCGGAACTTCAGCGACAGGGCGGCGCTGAGGGTGCGCACCAGCAGGGTCTTGCCCAGCCCCGGCACGCCTTCCAGCAGCACGTGCCCGCCGCAGAACAGGCAGATCACCGTGTTCTGCACGATGTCCTCGTGCCCGACGATCACCTTTCCGATCTCCGCGGTCAGAGAGGTGAACATCTGTCGGAACTCACGGCAGCGCCGTTCGACGTCGACATGCTCCTCTGGCATCGCTGTATCTCCTCAATCTCAACGGCCTGTGTCGTCTTTCATTCGCTGCTTGGCCTCGCGTTTGGCCCGAAGCAGCCTCTGGAGGTGGGCGGCGGTTTCGGGCTCGGCCGGCTTGGGCGCCTCGGCGGGCGGTGCGGCGGGTTTTGCCGGCTCGGGCTGCTTTTGCTCGGCTGCCGGCAGCGGCGGCGCCTCGGCGTCCGCCCGGTCGTACCGCCTGCCGGCCATCGGCTCGACCGACCTGGCCGTCAACTGCTCGCGCACCGCCCGTGAACAGGTGCTTCGTCAGCGGCAGGGCCGTGTGCGGAAAGGAAACGCCCTCGCGCTCGAACAGGTTGGCCTTCTCCGGGTCAGGGCCCAGTTGCCGCCCCCCGGTGGCCTGCTGCACCGCCGCCAGCAGCGGCGTGTTGTCAGTAAGATCCCGGAACTCCGGTGCGTACGGCACCGTCACCACGCTCTGGACCATGCCCGTCTTGCCTTCGGCTCCGGCCTTGCGGTATCGCAGGTTGACCAGGTAGCTTCCCGACCGGCCGGCCTGGAAGCCGGCGCGGTACCGGCCCGGGCCGATCTGTGTGAGCGCCAACTCCTTCACCGACATCTCCGGGGCGACGACCTGCCCGACCAGGTCGGCGAACTGGACGAAGTTGCCTTCGGCGTCCACCGCGTCCACGGTAATGCTCACCTGCCGGCCCTCCACGTCGGCGAAGATCTCGCAGTCCGCTGCCTGGCTGGGCTTGGCCGCCCAGCGAACCACCTGCTCCCAGAACCGCTCGTACCCGCCCCAGCCGCCGACCCAGTCCTTCGCCCACCGGGCGCCGGCCCCGCTGGTAAAGGCCACGCTCCGGCCGAGCTTCATCTGCCCGGTGGCCAGGACGGGATCGCCCTTGTCGGTGGCCATCACCAATTGGGTCAGGCCGCCCTTAGGCCCGGTCAGAACGAAGCCATCCAGCTTGGGCAGCGTGGTATCCAGGCCGCGAACGGTCTCGCTGAGCCAATTCGTGATCTTGGGCACGAAGGGCTGCTCGATGATCAGCGACCGCCGCACGACCTGGGCCTCCTTGATGAAGATCTGCGGCAGCGTATTCGGGTCCTTGACGTTATAGAAGCGCCCGCCGGTCTGGTAGGCGATCCATTGCAGCGTCTTCTGGTCGGTGCCGCCGTGGGGAAAGACCACCACGCCGGTGCAGGTGATCTTAGAGCTCTGCATGTTCTTGATGAGCGAGACCGGCGGCGGCGCGGGGTCGCCGTCGCTGATGATGATGATGTGCTTCTGGCCGGCGTCGCAGTTCTTCAAGGCGTTGTAGGCCGTCGTCATGGGGGTCCCGAAATCCGGCATGTCGCCCATTTGCATGCGTTTGATAGCGGCGATGGCCTCGGTCTTGTCGCCGGCCGGCTTAAACTGGTACACCCAGTTGGCCTGCCCCCCGCCCCAGCCGTACTCCAGCACCCCCACCAGGTCCAGGCGGCTGAGGGTGTTGATGGCGGCGATGGCCACCCGCTTGCCCCAGTAGTTGCCCTTCGGCATCTCGCAGGCGTGCATGATGAGCACCAGCGCCCCCTTGGGCAGTTGCTTCTTCTGTGGCGCCCGCCGCCCAGCTCGGTCACGTAGCGGCAGATCATCTCCTGCTGCTCGTAGGTGAAGCCGCTGCAGGGAGTGTTGACCAGGACCAGGGCGTCGGTGCCGAGCAGCTCGGCCAGGGAGCTGGCGAAGTCCGCCACCGGGCACTGGCGAGCCTCGATCTTGGCCGACCGCAACTTGGCCAGCAGACTGTCGGCGTCCTTGCCGTCGCCCACGACCAGCACCTGCCCCGGGCCGGCCACGAAGGTCATGCCGCTGGCGCGGTTGTTCTGGGTGAGGGTGTCCTGGGGCGGATTGCCGGGGTCGGGGATGAACGTGCATTCGAACTTGTGCATTCCGCCCTGGCCGATGGGCAGGGAAATCGTCTCGACGTTGGCGCCGCTCTTCAGTGTCACCGGGGCAGTCATGCCGGGGGAGCCGGGGTTCAGGTCCACCGGCTGGCCGTTGAGGGTCAACATGAGCTGGCCGCGGGCCGCCGCCGTGCTGTGCAGCACAAACCGAAGCGCCACCGTCTCCCCGCTGCGTGCCGTCGGCGGCGCCACTAGCCGGTTGAAGACCACCTCCTGCGGATACTCATATTGCAGCGGCAGGACGTCGATGGGGATCTTGTTGGCCGCGGCGATCCGGGCGGCCTCTTTCATGTCCCCCGTCGTCTGGTTGCCGTCGCTGACCACCAGCATCCGGATGCCCGTCTCCGGCGGGGCGATGGCCATCGCCAGCTGCACCCCCTCGGCCAGGGCCGTCTGATCGCCCGTCAGCGTGGTGTTGCGCTCGGGAATGCCAACGCCGCTGGAGGGGAGGCAGGCGATCATGGCCGCTTCGCCCACGTCCACGACCGCCAGCTGGTCGCCCGGCCGCTTCTTTTCCAGCGCCTTGGCCAGGTACTTCAGGGCATCGGCCTGGAGCCCCGCCGGAACGGACTGGCTGCGGTCCAGGATGGCGATCAACGTCATTCGCTTGTCGCTCCGCGTGATCGTGGGCCGGGCCAGCAGCGCCACCAGGATCAGCACCACCAGCACCCGCAGCACGACGGCGGCGACCCGCCGGAGGGTGTTCAGCTGCCGGAGGCTGCGCTTGGCCAGCCACACCACCGGCACCACCAGCGCCGCCAGCAGCAGCCACAGCGGCTGGGCGAAATGAAAACCGTAGGATGCCTCTACAACCGCCATACCTGAAGTCGATTGTTTCCGGCGTCCACCACGTACGCCGTGCCCTTGTCGTCCACCGCCACGCCCCAGGGATATGCCAGTTGCCCCAGCTGCCGGCCCGGGCCGCCGTAGGTCCCCCGGGACGCTCCGTCCGGGGCGAACACCTGCAAACGATTGTTGCCGTACTCGCACACCACCAGGCTTCCGTCCGCCGTCAGCGCCAGGTCGTAGGGATATCGAAGCTCCCCCGGCCCCTTGCCGGCAGCGCCAATATACCCCAAAAGCCCTCCCCGCAGGTCATAAATTGCGATGCGATGATTGACCGCGTCGGCCACGTAAAGCCGCCGGCGCTTCTGGTCCACGGCCAGGGCCGCAGGTCGCGAGAACTGCCCCCGGCCGCTGCCGGGCGAACCGAAGCTGTGGAGGAACTTCCCCTGCGGAGAAAAGACGCTGACTCGATCATTGCCGCCGTACTCGCTGACGAAGACCCGCCCGTCGTCGGCGAAGGCCACGTCGGTGGGATAGATGAAGCATCCCGGCCCCTGGCCGAAGCGGCCGAACTGGCGAACGAGCTCGCCGGCCGGGGAAAACACCATGACGCGATGGTAATGCGTGTCGGCCACCCAGACGTTGCCGTCCGGGCCGATGCTAAGCCCCGTGGGTTTGCCGGCCTCGATCTCGGGCATGCGGATGACGCTGATGAAGCTCCCGTCGGGGCCGATGTGCTGAAGCCTGCCGGTCTTGTCCACCACCCACAGCGTGCCATCGGCGGCCAGGTCGATGGCGCGAGGATAGATGAACTCGCACGGCCCCCTGCCGGTCTTGCCGATCGAGGCGAGGACCTCCACCTGCCCCGCCGGAGTCGAATCGCAGCCGGCCAGGTGGAGGCTCAAGCCCAGGGCCAGAACGACAATCGACGCCGCCAGCGACCTGCGCCGGACCAGGAGCAGCATCCCGACCGCCAGCCCCGCCACCAGGGCGTAGGCCCCCAGCAGCACCAGGCAGGAGGCAATCACCTCCTGGTCCCTGGAGAAATGCATGTCGGCCAGCAGTTTTTGGGCGAAGCTGGGCACGCCCGCCGGCAGCAGCACCATCGTCGCCGGCAGTTCCGTCAGGCCGAGCATCACCAACAACAGGATCGCCCCCGCCGGCAGCACCCAGAGCCTGGGCAAGTGCACGTGCTGCCAGGCCGCCAGCCGCGAGGCCCCGTCCACCGAGGCCATCTCCCCCAACTGCTCCTCCCTCACGTCCCGCGCCAGCCGCAGGATGATCAGCACCAGCCCCGCGAACCGGACCGCCTGGCCGGCCGAGACCGCCGGCCAACTCTGCCGCAGGCCGTCCGGCACGCCCAGGTCCGTCTGAAACTTCAGCACCGCCGCCCCCACCACCGAGCCGGGCAGGAACATGGCCAGCAGGATCGTCGGCTGCATGACCCTGGACAGGCCCCGTCCCAGGCGACCGCAGGCCTCCGCCAGCAGGGCCGACGCCGCCATCCAGAACGCGACTGCCGCGGCGGCACCCGCCGTCAGGAAGGACCACAGCAGCTTCGAGTCACCTTCACGGAGGTCCTGGAGCTCCAGGCGGAAGAACCGCTCCAGCGGCCCCAGGTCCTTGAGGCTGCCGACCAGCAGCCCGATGGGGGCGGCGACGGAGATGGCTACCAGGGCCGCCAGGAAGACCCGGGGCCACGCCCCCGCCGGCGGCTCGGGCTGCTCCAGCGCCGGCTGCGTGGCCCACTGGCGGGTCTTCCTCCAGAGAAAGGCCGCCGCCAGCACGGCCAGCACAGCCACCGGCCAGGCCGCCAGGGCGACGGCCTCGGCGGAACCTGTGTCGTTGTAGATTGCCGCCAGTTCGGTGCCGAGGGTGTCGGTCATGCCCAGGTGGAAGGTCCCGAACTCCGACAGCAGCAACACCAGGCATACCAGAAAGGCCAGGCCCAGCGAGCGGCTCAACAGGGGCATCGTCACCGTCCGGAACCGCTGCCATGCGCCGGCCTCCAGGCGGGCGGCCCGCAGCGTGTCGGCGTCCAGGCTGCGCCAGCCCTGCCCGATCAGCAGCGCCGCCAGCGGCCAGTACCACAGCACCAGCACCATCCAGGATGTCAGGGCCTTGCCCGCCCGGATCAGGCCGTGATACCGCAGCCAGTCCCCCAGCCGGGCCGTCGGGCCCAGCAGCACGTCCCAGGCATAATAAAGCAGGTATCGCGGCAGCAGCAGCGGCATCAGAAGCAGAACGAACAGGCCTGTCCTCCCCCGCCGGGCCGTGCCCATCAGCCGGCCGGGAACGTACCCCAGCAGCACCGACACCAACGCAATCCCCGCCCCAAGGGCCAGAGACTTCAGCGTCAGAAGCGCCAGCCTGCCGCCCGCCGGGTTGTCCGATCCGTGCGCGGGGGCCGCGGCGTACAGCCAGGTCAGCGGCAGGAGAATCAACAGGATCCAGGCGGCCACTCCCGGTGCCGCCGCGAGCCAGACTGCCCGGCTGGAGGGCCTCAGCGGAGAATCTCCCTGGCCTTGGGGATGGCCGAGCTGAGGGCGTCGGCCACCTTCTCGTAGTCCACGTCCAGCGGCTTGGGGATGGCGTATTGCGGGAACCTCTGGGCCAGTGACGCCCGCACGGGGGTGTTGTGGGATTCGCTGCGGACCCGCATCTCCTCCACCTGCTCGCTGAGCAGGAAGGCGACCAACCGCCTGGCCTCGGTCGGGTTCGGCCCGCCCTTGACCAGGGCGACGGTGTTGGGGATGGCCAGGGCGCCGGCCTCGCCCAGACTCAGGAAGTTCCGCGCCACCGGCCAGCCGTTCCGCTGGGCGGCGTAGACGTCGTCGGTGTCGGTGAGGCACACATCGGCGCGACCGTCGGCGACCGCCCTGACCGCCTGGCTGTTGCTGGGCAACACCTGAATGCGGTTGGCCTTCAGACCGGAGAGGATCTGCTCGGCCCTCTGCTGGCCGTAATGAACGAACCAGCTGCTCACGCACCCGCCGGTGGTGCCGAACTGCGGCTTGGCCATGGCGATCCGATCCTTCCATTTCTCCTGGAGCAGATCTTCCAGCCGCTTGGGCGCCTCCTCGGGCGTGACGCGCCGGGTGTTGTAGGCGATGACCCGCGCCCGCAGACAGAACCCGTGCCACCGCCCCTGCGGGTCGGCGAACCGCTTGCGCCAGTCCTTGGTCTCCTCGCTGACGTAGCCTTCCAGCAGCCCCTCCCGCGCCAACTGAATCATGTAGAAGACCTCGTTGGACCAGAACACGTCCGCGTAAGGGCGGGCGCGTTCGCTCCGCAGCCGCTGCACCAGCCCGACGGTCTTGTCGGCCTCGGCGTCGAAGCGTGCGACCACCTTGATGCCGGTCTGTTTCTCGAACTCGGCGATGATCGGCTCGGCCAGGGTCTGGTCCACGGAAGTGTACAGACAGACCTTTTGCTGGGCCGGCTTGGATCCCCCCCGGCAGCACACGCCCGCCCAGCACAGGAAGAGCAGTGCCATGCCGGTCAGCCCCCATTCAGCGGCGCTCGTGCGGCTCGATAGCACGGGGAAGCTCTCCGGGGGTTGCGGAAAACCCCGATAACGCCGTGTGCCCCGCGGGCGCTACTCGCCGGCCTTTTCCATCTCGCTAAAATACTTCTTGACGACCGGCTGGTGCTCCCGGGGGATCCGGTTGTCGCTGACGGCCTCGGCGGCGCGGTCCTTGGCGGCCTGGACCACCTCGACCAATTTTCGTTTGGCTTCGCCCTTGACCTGCGGCCCCTTGATGTACCAGCTGGCAATGATCGGCCCCTCGGCCGACTGGTTCTTCACGCCGGTTTTCTGGTGGGAAACGGGCGTTTCAGGCCCGGTTTCCCGTGGCCCGAAGGCCGGGCCCCCGGGGCCCGGGCCGGCCCAGGGCTGCAGCTTCAGCCCCGCCTTGTCGCCCGGGCACTGCCCCAGGCAGGCGACGGCGCCGTCGATCTCCTCCAGAGCCTTTTGAATCAAGGCCAGCCGCTGTGCGGCGGCCTCCATGTCGCTGAGCTTCTCGCCGATCCCCGCCAGCTCGCCCAGAACCAGTTCGCCTTCCAGCAGCCCGCCGCCGGCGCCGACCATTGCCTTGCCCAGCTTCCGGCACTGGGCGCAAGCCTGCTGACAGGCCTTGCACTTGTTCACCAACTCTTCAATCTGCTTGTCCGTCAGACCGGCCTTCTTCAGGGCCTCTCTGAGCTTCTGCTCATCCAGCCCGGCCAGCTTCTTGTCCAGGCCGGCCTTGTCCAGGGCCTCTTCCATCGCCTTCTGCTGGGCGGCGAGCTTGTCCAACTGCTTACCGAGATCCTGCAACTGGCCGGCCAGGGCCTTCTTGTCCGCCTCGGAAAGCTTTCCTTCCTCCAGCTGCTTCCGTAATTCATTCAACAGCTCGGCCGCCTTGCCGAAGTCCCCCTTGGCCAGCGCCTGGTTGATCTCGTTGTTGAGGCCCTGCGGGCTGCCGCGGAGGTGCCGCAGCATCGACTCCAGCTCCTTGGCCGCCTGAACACGCTGGTCTTCCTGCATCTTCTTGATTTGCTCGGCCATGTCGCCGAGCTTACGGATGGCCTCTCGCTGCACGTCCGCCGGCTGGGCGGCCTTGTTCAGATCACCCAGCTTGGTCAGGTCGTCGGCCAGCTTCTGCTCGTCCAACTGCTTCACCGCGGACATGAGCACGGCGGTCGTCTCTTTGACCTCGGTCTTGACCTTGGCCAACTGGTTGAGCCTCTCCTGCTCCTTTTTCTGCTGGGCCCCGTAGCCCATCACGTCCAGGTCCGGCAGGAACAGGGCCACGCCGCCGAAGACAGTCCAGAAAGCGGCCGCCCATGCCCACCGCCTCGACGGCCTGATGGGGAAGCGCCCCCTTGCATCCACGCCTTCGGCCGCCTCGTGGGCCTCGCGGCATGCAGCCCGGGCGAAGGGATCGTCGCTACCGGCCATCATCAGGGCGGTGCTGAACCGCTCGCGCGTCGCCAGGCGCTCGTCAAGCAGGACGGCCACCTTCACCCGGCTGGGCCGCTTCAGGAAGCACAACACCGCTCCCACAAGCCCTGCGGCCCCCAGAAAGGCCAGGAAGTTCCACGGCTGCACGAATCGGATGGCCAGGGCGCGCTCGGTCAGCACGGCCAGGGCTGCTGCGATCCCCGCCAGGGCCAACAGCAGCCCCAACTGCTCCAGCAGCACGTTCAGACTGCACCGCACGCGAGCGTTACGCAGCTTCCGATCGAACCTGGTTCCCATGACAGCCCCTTTCGGCTATCCATTATACAAACATCGTCCACCGATGCACGAACAATGCAAGCCGATTCACCCCAAAT
>LJUF01000207.1 GCA_001303665.1 Phycisphaerae bacterium SM23_33
AGCGTGGACGCCAACGACGGGCAGCCTTCCCTGTTCGACGTGGAGATGACCTTCGAAGGCAGCAACGGCGGGCAGATCCAGCAGGTGCTTGCCTTCGGGTCGGTGCCGGTGGACACCGACACGGACGCGCCCATCTTCGACAGCATCCCGGAGGCGAATTACGACATGGACCTGGATTCCTACTTCCTGCAGCCGTTCCCGTCCGACCCGGATGGCAGGATATGGGAGTTCGACAACTTCTACAAGATTCGGGCCAGTGCCGACGACGTGTACGAGCATATTGAGCTGGCCTACATCGTCACGGACGGCGATGTGTCTTACACCGGCGTCATCGGCCGCGCGAGCGAACAGTACGATATCTCAGCCACCGCCGTTATGCCCAAGCCGGGTGATGCCAACCGGGACGGGGCCGTGGACGGCCTGGACTACAACAACTGGTCGCTCAACTACCAGCAGCCCGGCGGGGGCTGGGCCGGAGGCGACTTCAACGGCGACGGCATCACCGACGGCCTCGACTACAACATCTGGTCCCTGTTCTACGAGGGCGAGGGGTCGCAGACGGTGCCGGAGCCGGCCGGCCTGGCCCTGCTGGCGGCCGGCGGCTTGGCCTTGCTCCGCCGCCGGCGGGCGCCAGACAGATCTGCTTGACCGGCAGGTCGGCGCCGAAGCGCCCGGGCCGGGCCGTCAGCGGGGCGGCTCGGCGGCGCGGACATGTTCGGCCCACTGGCGCTGGAGGGTGGGCATGTCCGTTTCGAGCACGGCGGTGACGATGGCGTAGGCCGACCTGCCTTCATTGAAGGCCGACACCACCGCCGGCAGCTTTTCGCGGTACCGCAGGAGGAGCAGTTCGACCAGCGTGCCGGCCTGCCAGTAGTGCTTCAGGTCGATCCGCGCCAGGTCCATCAGCCGCTTCAGAGGTAGCATCTGGCCGGTTTCCATCCAGCGGGCGAAATCGGCCCGGTCGCCGGATTCGGGAAAGAAGTGCAGTTGCACCGCCGTGGCGATGCCTTCCGTCAGCCAGTTGCCGTCGTTTCGCAGGCCGCGGTTCTGAAACAGCCAGACGTGGGCAAATTCGTGGCACAGCAGCGCCCGCCGCCGCGCGAACTTCTCGGGCGTATCGTAGCTGGTGGCGCAGAAGACGCGATAGGAAAAGCCCTCCGTGGTAATCGCGCCGAAGCGGCCGTTGTAGTGAGCGGCCACTCTTTGCCAGAATTGGTCGTAGTCCGGGGCGCGGGCGTAGACCGCCAGCGCCACCGGGCGGGGCGATGCCTCAGTGGTCGGCCTGCTGGCGGAGGCCGGCTGCCCCGGCCGGAACATCGCCTCGAGGTGGCTCTGCACCTCTTCGAGATGCTTTACCAGGGCCTCACCGTCCACCGGGGCGTCGGTCCAGAGGATAATCCCGTCCCGGCGGTAGGTTGCGGGAGCCTTCGTCGGGCTGGTAGCCGGAAAGCAGATCCGCCTTTGCGCGGCCGGGTCGGGGTCGGTTCCGGCCGGCAGGGAGTGGGGCTGCGTGGCCGGCTGGGCGGCCGCCATGCAGGCGGCCAGCAGGCAGCAAGTGCCCAGCGCGATCGCTCGGAAGGCTGGGCGTGGAAGGTCGCATGTTGGCCGTCGCATCATGGCGTTGGCCTCTCCTGCGCTTGGCGGGTCGGCCAGACGCCCGCAGAAGCATGTCCGCCCCGGCCACGCCGGGCGTTCAGGCTCATTCCTCCACGGGCTCGCCGATGACGGCCTGCACCTCGCGGAGCTTCTTCTCCAGCAGTCTCTTGTCTTTGGCCTCCAGGTTCAGCCGCAGCAGCGGTTCGGTGTTTGACGGCCGGACGTTGAACCACCAGTCGTCGTACTCCACCGTGACCCCGTCGAGCCTGTCGATCCGGCCGTCGGAGAACTTCTCGGCCAGTTCCGTCATCTTGGCCTCTTTCTCAGCCACGCGGAAGTTGGTCTCGCCGCTTTGGACGAACCGCTTCAAGGGCCCCACCAGCTCGCTGAGCGGGCGATCCGTCGCCGACACCACCGACGCCACCACCGCCAGGACGATGGCGCCGGAGTCGGCGTTATAGTTCTCGCGGAAATAGAAATGCCCGCTGAGCTCGCCGCCGAAGACCGCGTGGGTGTCGGCCATCGCCTTTTTCATGAAGGCGTGCCCGACCCGCTCACGCCGCGGCACCCCGCCGGCGGCGCGAATTTCCTCGGCAACCACGCGGGAGCTGCGGATGTCGTACACGACCGTCGAGCCGGGGTACAGGCCCAGGAAGTGCTGCGCCAGCAGGGCGGTGATGTGATCGCAGCGGACGATCTCGGCCCGCTCGTCCACGAACATGCAGCGGTCGGCGTCGCCGTCAAAGCAGACCCCGAAGTCCACCTGGTTCTTGCGGACGGCCTGCTGGAGCTGCCTCAGGTTGGCCTGGATCAGCGGATTGGGGGGATGGGCAAATTCCCCGCCGATCTCGAAGTTGAGGGGAACAATCTGCAGCTCGACTCCGCCGTAGACGGCCGGGATCATGCTGCCGGCCATCCCGTTGGAAGCGTCCGCCGCCACTCGCAGCGGCCGCGAGAGCCTCAGGAACCCCAGCACATGCTTGCGGTAGGCCTCCCACAGGTCCATCTGCTGGATCTGGACGTTGCCGATGCCGGTGGGCGTGCGGCGGATGGTGGAGACGATGTGGCGGATTTCCTTCAGCCCGGTGTTCTCTCCGATGGGGCGGGCCTTCTGCGCGGAGATCTTGAAGCCGTTGTACTCTATCGGGTTATGCGAGGCCGTCACCTGGACCCCGCCGGAGGCGCCGAGATGGTTGATGGCAAAATACACCATGGGCGTGTCCACCTGCCCCAGGTCCACGCATGACAGACCGCCGGCCAGGACGCCTTCCATGAGGTGCTGCGTCAGGGCCACTCCGTGAGGACGCATGTCCCGCCCCACGACCAGGCGGTTGGCGCTGGCTTGACCGCGATCGTAGCCGCTCAGGAGGCTGCGCAGGAACTGCCCGGCCGCGTAGCCGACCTTCCAGGCGATGTCCTCGTCGATGTCAGTCGGATAAACGCCCCGGATGTCGTATGCCTTGAAGATCCTATCCAGCCTGTCCATGCCAGCCGATCCCTTTCTGGGGCTGCCAGTGCAGATTATTGCCCGCAGGCCTTTGTAATGCAATGGCCATATCAAGCAGCCCGGGCCCGGCAAGGGGCGTGCACGCGAAGCCGGAATCGCCGGCTGCGTCGCTGCGGCGGGGCCGCTGGGCCCTTGGCCGCCGCTGGCGGCGGATCGGGCCGACACGATGCAGGCCCAACGCGGAAGCGACTTAACGCAATTTTCTCTTTTCCATTGGTATGCGTTGGTGATAAAAGTCGCGTTTGAGGAGATGACTACCGCGTGGCTTTTTCGAGTGACCTGTCAGTGGGGTTACGACGATGACGGTGAAACAATCTGTCGGTTTGCCATGCTGCTTGATCCTGGCTTGCCTGTCGGCCGGCGGCTGTGTTTCCCCGGGCAAGATCGACTCCAGCCTCATCGCCCGTTACCAGGATTCGATCCGCGGCCGCTCTCCCCAGCCGCGTAAGGGCACGCATGGACCGGATTTGCTCAAACCGGTCGACGGCGCGGCGCTGGTGGAGCTCAGCATCACTACCGATCCGAAGACCAAGCTCCGCATGATCGACTTGGCCCTGGAGCAGGCCATCCGGCTGGCCTTGCTGAACAGCCTGGATATCCGGATCGTCTCCTTCCAGCCGGCCATCTCGCGAGAGGAGATGGTCAAGGCCGCGGCCGAGTTCGACTACGTCGTCTTCGGCGATCTCAGCCATATCCGCACGGACCAGCGGTCCGTCAGCGGCTTCGCTTCCTCCAAGTCGCGGGTCATCCCCGGGGAGGTGGGGATTCGCACGCGCAGCGTTATCGGCACGCAATTGGAGCTGAAATACGCGCTGACCCGGACCACCGACAACAGCACCTTTACGATGCCGCAGCCACAATACGAATCCATGCTCTCGCTGCAATTGACGCAGCCCCTGCTGCGGTTCGGAGGCCTGGACGTTAACTTGGCGGCGCTGCGGTTGGCGCGTCTGGGCCACACGGTTTCTCTGGCCAGCTTCCGGGAACAGGTTGAGAAGACCGTCACGGAGGTGCAGACCACGTACTGGGCGCTGGTCCAGGCCCGGAAGGAGCTGGAGATCCAGCAGCGGCTTCTGGACAAGACCATCGAGACCCGCGACCGGGTGGAGAAACGCAAGCTGATAGACGCCACCGACGTGGAGGTCAAGCAGACCGAGGCGGCCGTGGAGTCGCGCCGGGCCGTGCTGTTGCGGGCGCGCGAGAACATCCTCAACGTGCAGGACCGATTGGGGCGATTGCTGGCCGACCCCCGGATGGGCCTGACCGGCGGATACATGATCAACCCGGTCACGCCGCCGGTTGAACGCAAGGTCACCGTTGATCCGGCCGATCAGCTCGTGAATGCCCTTAAGAACAACCCGGTGTTGGAGCAGGCCCGTCTGGGGATAGAATCGGCCGACATCAGCGTTCAGGTCGCCCGCAACGGCGCGCTGCCGGTGCTGAACCTCACCGCCTCCACGTCTATCCAGGGGCTCAAGGACAACGGCTGGCCGGCCGTAGGCGACATGTTGAGCCTCGATTTCTGGAGTCACAGCGTCGGCCTGCTGTTCGAGTACCCGCTGGGCAACCGGGGCCCGGAGGCGGAGCTGCGGAAGCGAACGTTCGAGCGGCTGCAGGCGGCCACGCAGCTTCAGAACCTCGCCGACCAGGTGGCGGTGGGGGTCAATGGGGCGATCCGGCGGATCGGAACGGCTCAGGAGGAGGTCAAGGCCCAGCGGGCGGCCGTGGCCGCGTCGCGCATCCAGTTGGGGGCTCTGGAGGACACGGAGAAGATTCGCGGCCGGTTGACGCCGGAGTTCCTCCAGGTGAAGTTGCAGGCCCAGGAGTCGTTGGCGGCGGCCGAGCGCGCCGAGCTGGAAGCCCTCATCAGCTACAACAACGCCCTGGCCGAACTGGCGCGGATCACCGGAACGACGCTTCAGGAGCGCAACATCAAGCTGGCAACGGAGTCGGCCATTGAAGGCCGACCTCTACCCCGCAGCAGGCCGGCTGCCGCCACCAGGCCGAAGTAGCCGGCGGGGCATCTCCGGCGGCGTTTTTGCCGCTGGGTCGAGGGGGCGGGGGAGATTTCCCGGAGAGTTTCCTGAAAGGCGACAAGGGACTGTCATAAGCCCCTGTAACTGAGGGAGTCAGTCAGATGCGCATCAGCAGGGTCTACAGGCTCCTGAGGTTGATCACCATGCTCCAGAGCGGGCGGAGCTGCGCGGTCTCGCAGCTGGCCAGGGAGCTGGAGGTCAGCCGGCGAACGGTCTTCCGCGACCTGAACATGCTGGAGATGGCCCATATCCCGTACTACTTCGACCGCGAGCAGGGCACGTATCGGATCAACCGGCATTTCTTCCTTCCGCCGGTGAACCTGACCTTGCCGGAGGCGCTGACGCTGCTGGTGGGTTCCCGGCGCGTGCGGGGCTCTTCCGTGCTGCCCTTGGCCGCCGCCAGCGAGCGCGCCGCCGTCAAGCTCGAAAGCGTCCTGCCCGCGGCCGTGCGCGATTACCTCGGCACCGTCCTGGACAGAATGGAGGTGCGACCCGCCCCGGCGGCGCGGCACGAAGGCCTGGACGAGACGTTCGATCGCCTGATTTCCGCCGTCGCCGAGCGAAAGCTCTGCCGGACGGTCTACGTCAGTTTCCACGAACGCAAGCAGATCACGGTGACGCTCGAACCCCGGCGGCTGGCCTTCGTCGGCCGGGCGTGGTACCTGATCGCCTACTCCCGAACTCATCGCCAGCAGAGGACGTTCAAGCTCGGGCGGATCAAGAAACTCACCGTGACGGACCAGACCTTCCAGCCGCGGGAAGACCAGGAGCAAGACACCGGCTTCGGCGACGCCTGGTCCATGATCCCCGAAGGCAGGCTCCACAATGTCCATCTGCATTTCACACCCAAGGTGGCCGGCAACGTCGCCGAGGTGAACTGGCACCACTCCCAGAGGGTGGAATGGCACGATGACGGCTCGATCGACTTCCACGCCCGGGTGGACGGGCTGGGCGAGATCACCTGGTGGATACTGGGCTACGGCGATCAGGTGAAGGTCGTCGCCCCCGCGGCGCTGGCAGGGCGGGTCGCGACGATGGCGCGGAACGTGGCGGCACAGTACGAACAGCGGGGGGCCTGAGGCATGCGGGCGCTGGTGCAACGGGTGGCCTGGGCCGAAGTGGAAGTCGAGGGCCGGATCGTCGGCCGCATCGCGAACGGTTTGCTGGTTTACGTCGGCGTCGCCGCGGGAGACGCGCCGGCCCAGGCGCTGTGGCTGGCCGAGAAGATCGCCGGCCTGAGGATCTTCGAGGACGAGCAGGGCAAGCTGAACCGTTCCGTCGAAGACGTCGGCGGAGGGGTGCTGGCGATCTCGAACTTCACGCTGCTGGCCGACGCCCGCAAGGGCCG
>LJUF01000208.1 GCA_001303665.1 Phycisphaerae bacterium SM23_33
CGAGTGCATCGAGCACAGTGGGGCTTTCAGCGTCAACGTGCCCGGGCCGGAGTTGGCTGACGCGGTCAACTTGTGCGGCAGCCGCTCCGGGCGGGACGGCGACAAGCTCGCCGAGGCCAGGCTGACGGCGGAGAAGGGCAAGCTCGCGTCGGCCCCCACGCTGGCGGAGTGCCCCATCGTGTACGAGTGCAATGTGGTTCATCACAACGACGTGGTGCCTGGCCAACTGGTCAAGGAGATCGTGGAGGGGGCTTACGCCGGCGGCGACTTTCACCGCGTGTATTTCGGGCGGATTCTCAGTGCTCGTGCGGCCCGGAGCGCCGCCAAGCTGCTGGGCTGAAAGCGGCGTGAGGCTGCGATCTTCGCGGGCTCTGGCATCTGAGCCCGCGGCAGGCAGCAGGTGTGCCCGGCGGCCAGCAGCAGGGCGGCAGGACCGCGTCCGGCAGTGCGGGCGCGGGCATTGGCGCCGGCTCGGCCGGTTTGGAGGCAACTTCCTTCCCTCTGGCGCGTTCAATTGGTAGAGGATACGATCCATGGGCCGGCTTGGCTGGATGCTTCTGATCTCCGCCTGGGCCGCCGCGGCCGCCGGGGTGACGCAAATCCGCGAGGACGCGCCCGTGGCCACGCAGCCCCAGAGGGGCGAGGTGGCCGGGCAGATCACTCCGGCCGAAAGGATCGCTCGCATCGACGCCGTCTGCCGGGCGACGGGCGAGCGCCATAGGCCCGCCAGCTTTGATCCCAAGACGGGCAGGTTCGCTTTCAGGAAGCTTGCGGGTGACGCCGCCTACGACGTCTGCGTGGTGGCCAAAGACGGTGCGCACATCGAAGGTATCGACCTGTCCTGGCACGAGGCGAGGATGCTCCGCCTGGCGGAGATTCGGCGCAGGCAACTCGGCCTGCCGGCCGAGGCGCAACATGAATTCAGCGCCGGCGACGCCGAGGAGCTGCTCAAATACGTCCGAGACCTGAAGGACTTCGCCGACGTCCGCCGGGTGC
Organism: Phycisphaerae bacterium SM23_33; assembly: GCA_001303665.1. Taxonomy (GTDB): domain Bacteria; phylum Planctomycetota; class Phycisphaerae; order SM23-33; family SM23-33; genus SM23-33. The sequence goes on from LJUF01000208.1 coordinate 997, forward strand.
TTTACCTGAACGGCCTGGGGCGGCGAGCGGCGATGCTGGTGGAGGTGATGCGGACGCGCGAGTTCCATGCCCAGCGAGGCGGCGAGATCATCTGGCGGACCGAGCTGTGGTACTTCCAGTACCACTACGGCGGCTGGGAGCGACTCGGCCAGGTCGAGCGCGTGCTCGAGCGGCGTCGCATCCCCGCCTCGGAGTGGCAGACCATCACAAAGGTGTACTATCCGCAGCTCAGCGTCTACGTGGGTGAGAAGGGTGTTTCTCAGCCGCTGACCTTTCGGATCCCCGACCGGCTCGACCCGGCCCGCGGTCGAATCGCTGGCACCGAGCCGGGGCAGAAGACCGAACCCATCATTCTCGGGGTTAAGGAAGAGAAAGCCCCCGCCACCACGGCCGCCAGCGGGCCGTAGCGGCCCCCGCCTACTTCGTTTCGGCGATCAGGTCCAGCTCGACCGGCGCGTTGAGAGGCAGCTCCGCCGCGCCGATGGCGCAGCGGGTGTGCCGGCCGGCCTCGCCGAACAGTTCGACCAGCAGCTCGCTGGCCCCGTTGGCGACCTTGGCCTGGTCGGTGAAGCCGGCCGCCGAGTTGACGAACACGTTCACCCGGACCATCCGGACCAGGTCGTCCAGAGAGCCGACCTGGGCCCGGACCGCCGCCAGGGCGTTGAGACACGCCTGCCGGGCGGCCGCCTGGGCCTGCTCCAGCGACACCTCCGTCGCCACCTTGCCGGCGGCGACCAGCCGGCCTTCGCGGGTGGGGATCTGCCCGGCGGTGAAGACCAGATTTCCGCTGCGGACGGCCGGCACGTACACCCCGCCCGGCTTGGCGGGCGAAGGCAGCTCAAGCCCCATGGCCCTGATCTTCGCTTCGACGCTCACTGGGTGCCTCCGCATCGGGCGCTGCTGGGGCGTCCGGCTGCTCGGCAGCTGCACCGGCGGGGGCCGCATCACCGGAATCGCCGCGAGGCGGCGGGGTGGGGTTCAGAAAGACATATATCTCACCGGAGGCCTGCTGCTGCTCCAGAAACACGGTCCGCCGCAAGGCCAACTCCAGCAACGCCAGGAACAGCCCCACCAGCTCCGTTCGACTGGTCCGCCCGGTAAAAATCTGCCGGAAGGTCATGTCGCCTTCGCGCCGGAGCCGATCGACGATGTCAGCCGCGTGCAGTTCGATGGGCGTGTCGTCGTAGATGATTTCGGCTTCGCGGACGCTGCGGCCGATGGCGGTCATCAGGCTGTTGAAGGCTTCCACCAGGTCCCAGAGCTGGATCTCCTCCAGGTCCTTGGCCTCCTTCTCGGCGGCCTGCTCCGCCGGGCGGCGGGGGAATCGCAGCGACTGCTCGGCCGCGGCCAGGCGGAGCTGGTCGGCGGCATCTTTGAAGGCCTTGTACTCCAGCAGTTGCCGCACCAGCTCGGCCCGCGGGTCAAAGGCCTCCTCGCCTTCGGCCTCCCCCTCCGGCCGGGGCAGGAGCATCCGCGTCTTGATCTCCATCAGCGTTGCCGCCATGACCAGGAATTCACCGGCCAGGTCCGGGTTGATCTGCTTGAGCGTGGCTACATAGTCGCAGTACTGCTCGGTGATGCGGGCGATGGGGATGTCGTGAATGTCGATCTCGTCCCGCCGGATCAGGTACAGCAGCAGATCCAGCGGCCCGTTGTAGATCTCCAGGTTGACGCGATACTCCGCCATGGCCGCCAACAGATTAGCAGGGATGCAGGGGATGCAGGAGATGTTTTTTTCGCAAAGCCGCGTTCCCTGGGTCGCCTGCATCGCCGCTCAGAGGTCCGACCGCCCCAGGACAAATGCGCTCACACAGACGCTCGATAAGACAGCGGCCACCGTAACGAGCCATCCCCATCCTGTTACCCGGTCGCGAACGGCCGGGTCCCGCACGTACCTGCCCGCCAGGTATTCAAGGCAGAGGGAGATCGCAACGATCGCCGCCGGCGCCAAGAGGCATATGGCGACCTCCATGGCCTTAACGAGCGGCGTCTGGGTTCGCCTGCACACATACCCGAGCAGGGAGTACTGACGGACCGGAATGGACGTGACCAGGGCCGTCCACAGAAACAGCGCCCAGTGCCGACAGAGCCCACCCCAGCACGCCTTCAGGAATCGTTTTTTTGCTGCCCGGCTTCTCATTCTGCCCTGCCTGTTGATACGGTGCTGTTCCACCTGGAGTTCCCCGCCTGGAATGCACGCCGCGCAGCGACGCTGCATGCGAAGGCGATGGCCGCGGGCACCACGCACCAGTTCGGGACGCAGACGCAGACCGCCCGGCCGGCGCCAACCGGGTGGCAGGGATGCAGGGGATGCAAGAGATGTTTTCTTTCCCGCAAAGCCGCATCCCCTGCATCCCTGCTAGTCTTTTCGGAAGGCCTCCGCCGGGCCGTACGGGGCCAGGGAGACGGTGATGTAGTTGTTGATGGCCGTGTCCTGCTGGCGATGGGCGAACCGCCACATCCGCCCGACCAGGTCGCGCTTCACCTGCTCGTAGGCGGGGTCGGCCGCCAGGTTCCGCATCTCGTGCGGGTCCGACCGCAGCTCGTACAACTCGTCCTCATCGAAGCCATTGAATACGTACTTGTGGTCGCGGGTCATCACCGACCGCTGCGTGTAGTACAGCTCCACGCCGTTGCACTGGGTGTGAAGCGCATCGCGCCACACCGGCGGCTTTTCATCGCGCAGGAACGGCACCAGGCTGGCACCGGTCAGTTCGCGGTCGGCCTGGCATCCGGCCAGCTCCGTGAACGTGGGGGCGAAGTCGGCCAGCGAGAGGAATTCCTGCACGCGCCGGCCCGGGCTGGCGATGCCGGCCGGCCAGCGAACCACCGCCGGCACGTGGTAAGCCCCGCGAAAGCAGGGGATCCCCTTGGCGAACAGGCCGTGGTCGCCGCAGTAGTCGCCGTGGTCGGAGCAGTAGAGCACCAGCGTGTTCTCGGCCTGCCCGGCGTCGTCCACTGCCCCGAGCAGCCGGCCGAAGAGGTCGTCGAGGTACGAGCAGTACGCCCAGAAGTGCCGGATGGCTTGGCGGACTTCCCGCTCGCTGAGCTGCCCCCAGCGCATGTCACGCATGCGTTTGTAGATGCGGGGCTTGTCTGCGAGCGTGTCGGCATAACTGGGCGGCAGCGGCACCGCCGCCACGTCGTAAAGGTCCAGGAACTTCTGCGGCGCCAGGTACGGATCGTGCGGGGCGATGGCCCCGACGAACATCGCCCAAGGCCGGTCGCCGGCGGCCAGCTCGGGCAGGGCCTTGGCGGCCTCCGCCACGACGCGGTCATCATGCGAATTGGTCTTTTCGCCCGTGGACCCGTACAGCCGGTACGTGCCGTAGCCGGGGCGGAGGATCTCGCCCTCGCCGCGCTCGCTCGGCTCGGCCTGAGCGGCGATCTTCCGGTACTGATCCCACGTGGGGGCGTGCCGGCTGCCGGGCCCGGCGCTGACGAACCGTTCCTCCCAGCCCCGGTCGGCCGGCGATTCCTCCACGCTCACGTGCCACTTGCCCGACCACACCAGCCGGTAGCCGGCCTCGGCGAGATCCTCGCTCCACAGCCGCACGCCCGGCTTCAGCCCGCGCGACAGCGCCTGGTCGTTGCACACGTTGTTCCAGACCCCGTGGCCCGAGGGGTACAGCCCGCTGTGGAACGTCGCCCGCGCCGGGCAGCAGTGCGGCGCCGGGCAGTACGTCTCGGCGAAGGTCACGCCCTCGGCCGCGAAACGGTCGAGGTTCGGCGTGACGGCCGGATGCTCCGCCAAAACCGTGTCCCCGCGCTGATGGTCCGTCATGAATATCAGGATGTTGGGTTTCTGGAGATCAGTCATGACCACAGAATGTCGTCAAGGACCCGCAGGACGCAAGACCTAGCTGCTTGCTCGCGGAAATAATCCCGTGCATCCCCTGCATCCCTGCCGTGCCGTCAGCGATTCGTCACGATCCCACAGGCGTCGCGGACGCGCTGCATGGTCGCCTCGGCCACCTCGCGGGCCTTGCGCCCGCCCTCACGGAGCACGTCCCGGACGTGGTCGGAGTCTTTCTCCAGTTCCGCGTATTTCTCGCGCGCCGCCGCGAAACGCTCGTTGATCAGCTCGGCCAGCCGGCCCTTGGCCTGCCCGTAGCCGTAGCCCCCCGCCCGGTACTTGCCCGCCACCGCCTCGGCCTCGGCGGGCTCGGCCAGCAGCTTCAAGAGGGCGAAGACGTTGCAGGCCTCGGGGTCCTTGGGTCCTTCCAGCGGCGTGGAGTCGGTGACGATCCTGGCGCAGACCTTCTTGGTGGCCTGCTCCGTCTGGAAGATCTCGATCACGTTATCGTAGCTCTTGGACATCTTCTGCCCGTCTAGGCCGGGCACCACCGCCACCTCCTGCACGATGTACGCCTCCGGCACGACCAGCACCTCGCCGAAAGTCATGTTGAACTTGATGGCGATGTCGCGGGTCATCTCCACGTGCTGCTTCTGGTCGGCCCCCACGGGCACGATATTGGAGTCGTAAATGATGATGTCCGCCGCCTGGAGCACGGGGTAGTCGAACAGCCCCATGTTCGCCGGTAGACCCTTGGCCACCTTGTCCTTGTAGCTGGTGGCCTTTTCCATCAGGCTGACCGGGCAGACGCAGTTGAGCACCCAGCACAGCTCCGTCACCTGCGGCACGTCGGACTGGGCGAAGAACACACTCCTTTCCGGGTCGATCCCCAGCGCCAGGTAACCCGTCGCCAGATGGACGGTGGCCTCTTCCAGCTCCCGCTTGTCCTGGATGCTGGTCAGGGCGTGGTAATTCGCCAGGAAGTAAAAGCACTCGTGCCCCTCTTCCTGAAGCTTCAGGAACTGCCGGACCGCGCCAAAGTAGTTTCCCAGGTGCAGCCGGCCCGAAGGCTGAATGCCTGAAAGTGATCTCATGGCTGGCATCTCCGTTCTGCTGAATTGTCCTCAATTATCGGCCAGCTCCTCCCGCCGGGGCCAGAAGATAAGCCGATCCCCGCTCACTGGCTGATAAGGAATATCCCCGGCCTGTTCCATCGGTCTTGGGGTCCGACCTGGAAGGGGATAGCCCTGCCGAGACCAGCATTTCACCTTATCGGAAAGGCGTCCCGGCGCGGACGCCGCCTCCGGCCGCCCGGGCGGGTCAGCAGCTTCGCCAAAACAGGGCAGCCCTTCCCCGCCCCGAAGGAAAACCGAAATGCCGCACTCGACCGGCCATGTCGGACCAGATTCTATGACCCTGACCCGGCCGCGTCAACCGCGAAAGCCCCGTTCACTCACTCACCCCCGCCGGCCACCTCCGGAGCCGGCTGCGGGCGAAAGACCCACGGCCGAACCCGTACAGGCGGGGTAACCGCTGAACCCATTTTGAAGGGATTTGAGTGTCTCCTGGGCGCAGGGATCCGGCCGGGGTAATCTTCCGCAATGCTCTGTCAATAAAAGGCTTGGCGCCGACGGCCGCGGTTGTCC
>LJUF01000209.1 GCA_001303665.1 Phycisphaerae bacterium SM23_33
GGTCCGCGGGGTGAAAGACGCTTCGCCGTCCGGAAACGTCATCGCCGAGGCCACCAGGGCCTTTCGATTGAGGCACCTGCCGGGCCTGGCGGCGTGGTGGAGCTTCGACGTGGTGGACGGCCCGGTCGTCAAAGACCTCGGGCCCAACCGGATCGACGGGCTGGCCTACAAGGACCTGTACTTCCTGGGGGCCTCGCTGGTGGACGGACGGAAGGGGAAGGCGATCTACCTCAAGCAGGCCGGTGACTTCGTGGACGTCAGCCGGCACGCCGGGATCGACGCGGCCGGGCTGGCGCGGCGCGATCCGGCGGGCGTGTGGGCCCCCAACCTGGACGACTGGCCGGTGGACCGCAAGAGCCCGCTGCACGCCGACAACGGCAGCGTCTTCCTGTGGGTCAAGGCCAAGCCGGGGTACGTCGAGAAGGTCGAGGGGCAGCCCAGGCCGCGGAGGGTGCTCACGCACGCCAGGAGCATCTTCTACAAGGGCTACGCCTATCACCTCCACATCGCCGGCGGCAAGGACCTGTACGTCTCCGGCGAGGCCTTCCGCCCGGTCAAGGTCGGCCCGATCGCCGACGAGAAGTGGCACCAGGTTGGGTTGGTCTACCAGAACAAGCTGGAGAACGGCTCCAAGGTCTACATTGACGGAGAGCCGAAGGCGACCTTCACGGCCAGATTCCTCCCGCACGCCGGGACAAGGATGGAGATCTCGCGCCCGCGGAACTGGGGCGGCTCAGACGCCTGGCTGGACGGGGCCGTCGACGAGGTGATGTTCTTCACGCGCGTCCTGAACGACGAGCAGGCCAAGCAGCTGTATCGGGATGGGTACCTGTCTGCCCCGGCCAACGGTGAATGATGAGCCGAAAACGCTCCGTCTTTCCCTTACTATTCATCATCTCTGATTCCTGTTGAGGCGCGGTCACCCCCGGCGGGCAAGAGCAATGCAAGCTCCGCGCCGCCGGAAAAATCACATAGATCGGGGAACATCATACGGTTTTTCGCTGACAGCGCGTAGACGGCGCAGTGGGCTGATGGCATCATGGCCAGCCGGGGCGGGTGGTTGCTCCCGGGCCGCATTCCGTCACCCAACGCGAGAAGTATTGGGCAGCGAGGGGTTCCTGGAGCGTCTGGACGAACGGCTTGCCCGCCTCCGTCCGGGCCGCCACGGCCGGCCAAGGAAGAGCGAGGCCGAGGGGAAAGAATAGTATAGCGCCCCCGATAGAGACCCGCCGATAGAGAGTGAGGACCCGGGCATGGGCCCGCTCGCACATGGCTACAGTTGGCGGGGGATAGACTGATCCTCGAGGGCTCGGCACCATGAAGAGAGGATAGCTGCGGTGCGAAACAATCGTCCTGTTCCCGATTGGGTGTTCGGCATCCTAAGGGTCTTTAACTTCTTTGCTGGGTTGCTTCTCATTATCGTCGGGGCGTTGACTGTGTTAGGTGACCTCTTCAGGAGGAAAGTTGTGTTCCTGGATCCTAGCCGATGGGGCAGTTTCACCTTTACAGTCCCGCAGCTAGCCTTCGAGGTTGCCGAGAAGATTTGGTGCGTGGGCGCAGGACTTAGCCTCCTTAGTTTCACTTTGGCCCTTTCGTTATCGGTGATGGGGAAGGGACCCTCAAGGAAATGCTTTCTGCCGTCGGCCCTTCTGGCGATTTCCTTGCTCGCTGTTCTGGGGCTGTTCCTTGTATCATCGAAGGCCGCAGAGTAGGTACCGAAGGCGGCCCTCGTGAGGTCGCAGAGAAGGACAGCTTCTTTTTCATGGAGGCGTCGGGGATTCGCCCGCGTTCTCGGCAGAGGCAGGCAGGCTGCAGCACGATTCCACGTGCGTTGCCGAAACCGAGGCGTCCCCGAAACTCCGGCGGGTTACTTTCGCGGTGCGAACGTCAATAGCGAAGGCGTTGCACGGAACCCCGGGAGGTGTCCCGCTGAGAAGCGCGCCTTTTGCAGGGCGCTTGACTAGGAAAGACTGGCGGGGTATCCTTTCTTAGCGGACTCCGCTAAGAAAGCGGGTCTTTTCAAGGACAACCGCTGTGAAGGCAACCGGGACATACGTCACGTGCGCCACGGCCGAAGAGTCGTTCCGGGCGTTCGTGCCCGCCCGGCTGCCGCCCGAGCCGCTGTCGCTGGAGAACACGGACTTCGACCTCATCGAGCAGGCCAACAGGGCGCTGGGGCGGCTGGACGGCGTGACGACGCTGCTGCCAGACTCGTCCATCTTCCTGTACTTCTACGTCCGCAAGGAGGCGCTGCTGTCCTCGCAGATCGAGGGCACCCAATCGTCCTTTGCAGACCTGCTGCTGCACGAGAACAAACTGGCGCTCGGCGTGCCGGTGCAGGACGTTCAGGAGGTGTCCAACTACGTCGCCGCCCTGAGCCATGGCCTGAAGCGCATCCGCGAGGACGGCTTTCCCCTGTCCTTACGGCTCATCAAGGAGGTGCACTCCGTGCTGATGGCCAAGGGCCGAGGCAGCGACAAGGCGCCCGGGCAGTTCCGCCGCAGCCAGAACTGGGTTGGGGGCACGCGCCCGGGCAACGCGGTCTTCGTCCCGCCGCCGCCGGACCGCCTCATGCAGTGCCTGGACAACTTCGAGAAATTCCTGCACGACCGGCCACGGCGGACGCCGGTCCTGGTCAAGGCGGGGCTGGCCCACGTGCAGTTCGAGACGATCCATCCATTCCTGGACGGCAACGGCCGGCTGGGTCGGTTGCTGATTACCCTGCTGCTGTGCGCCGAGAAGGCGTTGCATGAGCCGCTGCTCTATTTGAGCCTGTACTTCAAGCGGAACCGGCAGTTGTACTACGACCTGCTGCAGAACGTGCGGGTGAAGGCTGACTGGCTGGGCTGGCTGCGGTTCTTCCTGGAGGGCGTCCGCGACACGGCCCAACAGGCGGCCGACACGGCCAAGGCGATCCTGGCACAGTTCCAAAGGGACCGCCAGGCAATTGAGGGCCTGGGGCGACGGGCGGGGACGGCTCACCGCCTGCACCAGCTCCTCCAGGCAAGGCCGATCTTGTCCATCCCACTGGCAGCCAGGGGTGTGAAGGTGTCGGCGCCGACCGCCCGGGCGGCGGTGGAGGCGTTGGAGAAGCTCAAGATCGTGCGCGAGATCACCGGCAAGCAGCGGGACCGGCTGTACGCCTACGACCGGTACATGAAGATACTGGACGAAGGGACGGAGCCCCTGCCGCCGGCGGCGCGGCGATGAGGGTGTGAAAACGCCCATGGTGGCCCCGACGCGCGGCCAGAGGGCCCCCGCGAGCGCCGCGGACATCCACGAGCAAGTCGTTGTCAAGCTCACAGCGGCCGCGCCCCTGCCTAGCTCTTCATGCCCGCCCGCCATCTCGCAGGCGGGCGGAGCAGGGGCAGGCAGGCGCCGGCACCCGGTTGTGGTGGCCGGTTTTTCCGCACATCCAGCCCGCAGGGGCAGGTGCCGCCTTCGGCGGGGAAGGGAATACCGAATGTCGAATGGTGAATAGCGAATGATGAAGGGCGACGGACTGTCCGTTCCCGACTTGTCGCTCGCGGGACGATTCTTCGTGCGTCGGCGGGCTCATTGAGGAATGATGGTGTGCAGCCGAGCTGCACACCCTACTTCTGCGCCGGGCGGGCGGGCGGCGGGGCGGGCTCGAAGAGCACGACCTCGTCCACGTAGAGGCGGACGTTCTGGCCGCTGCCGGGGACGACGAAGCGCAGTTGGTCGGCGAGGTCGCGGAGCTTGGGCTTGCGCCCGGCGGCCTGCTTGCTGAAGTCCACGTACTGCGTGACCCACTGGCCCTGCTTGAGCTCCTTGAGCTGCACCGCGTGGTCGGCGTTGGCGGTGGCGTTGTGGAGGATGAGCTTCATGCTGTCGGCCCCGCGCAGCCAATAGCGGAAGCGGAGCTTGGTTTGTGAGCCCAGCGGGCGGGGAGGCGGGAACTTCAGCAGGACGTGCGACTCCTTGCCGCCGGCGGCGGGGACGGCCTGGGCGACGGACCAGTAGCTTCCGGCCGGCGGGGCTTCGGCGATGGCCCACTCGCCGGGGTAGTACTTGGCGCGTCCGCTCTCCGGTCGGATGCCGGTGTCGAAGGCGGCCAGGAAGATCACGCGGTTGGGAAACGGCTCCGGCTGGCGCTCCAAACGCGATGTTTCGCGTTTGGAGACCTCCTCGTCCGGCAGGGCGGGGTTCGCGTCGAAGAAGATCACGTCGTCGATGATCATCTCGTAGCTCTGGCCGTCGCCGGGGGTGCCGACGAAGACCTTCAGGTCGTCCATGCGTTCGCCCGGCTTGAAGGCGCCCGGGGAGCCGTCGTTGCGCCGGCTGTCGCGGGTGAAGTTCAGGGTCAGCTCCGACCACTGGCCCTGCTTCAGGCCGGAGACGCGGATGTTGCAGTTGTCGCTGGAGGAAAGGCTGAAGTGCTGGAAGGTGGCGCGGTCGGTGCCTTTGAGGTAGTAGCGGCAGTACATGCAGTTGAGCTGGCCCATGCACGGGCCGGGCACGGGGTTCATGCCGGTCATGAGGGCGGCGTGCTTCCCGTGAGGGCCGGTGCCGCGGCGGGCGGCGGGGTTGCCGGGGGAGGCCGGGATGTTCTGCTTTTCCTCGGCGCCGAACCAACCGAAGGTCGGCGGCTTGGCCTCAAAGCCGCTGAAGGCCCAGATGCGGTGGGGGAAGTGGGCGGGGCGGGCGTTTTCGGCGACGGCGGAGCCGCGGCGCTTTGCCGGCTGGGAGGCGGTCGCCGCGGGCTGCTGCGCCTGGACGTATGCGCTGGTGGCGACGGCCAGCAGGGCCACCAGGGACAGGGCTGTTCTCATGACGCAGGCTCCTTTCGGGTTGGGATTATGACGGGGCGGCGGGCGGCAGGCAAGGGCCTTGGAGGCGGGGCGGTCAGGACGGCCCGGGGGGGCTGCCGGGGCCTTTGGCCGGCGGCGGGGCGGCGGGCGGCGGGCGCGGGGCGGGGGGGAAGGCGGCCTCGAAGCTGATGTTTTCCTGGGCGCACTCGGCCCGCAGGCCCTCGGCGACGGCGGGGTAGATGGCCCGTTTCAGGTCGTCGGAGATGGCGTTGTAGAGCTGGGACTTGTTTATGAGGGACAGGCGCATCCGGACGACCTCCGGGCGCAGCATGAGCGTTTCCAGGAAGTCGCGTTCGACGACGGGGAAGGGCGGCAGGGCCAGCCGGGGGGCGTGGGCGATCTCGCCGCGGTAGACGTAGTAGGCCCGCCGGGCGAAGTCATGGTAATAGCGGTAGGCGTTGGGGTCGCCGACCAGGATGGAGGCGTAGGCGATCCGCAGCCCGCCCGCCCAGAACACCCGGGCCAGCTCCGAGGACGGCATGCCCAACTGCCGGGTCCTTTCCATGACGAATTCGCGCATCGGCATCTCGTGCTGGTACAGCGCCGAGGTGGGCTTGAGACGGGTCTTGATTTCGTTGAGGTATTGCCGGGCCATGTCCGTTCTGCCGCTGAAGAAGGACTGCACGACGACGTCTTCGAGGTAGGTGATGTGGCCGTCGCGGAGGGCGTTGGCCTCGGTGCCGAGTTGGGCGGGGTCACCGGTGAGGGCCTTGCCGCCGGCGAGGTACTCCTGGTTGGTCGGCTCGATGAAGCGCCAGTCCGGCAGCCACTCCAGCTCCACGAACGTCTCCTCGGGCTTCTGGGGGTTGACGATGCGGCGGACGTAGAGCTGGCCGGTCCGCGTCAGCGACTTCAGGGCGTGCAGCACCCGCCGCTCGGTGTTCAGGCGGGTGATCTCGTCGAGCTTGAGCTTTTCGATCCCGCCGGCGAGTGCCTTGGCCTCGGCCGCCCCGGGGTGGATGTCGGCGAGGGCCAGGCCGGCGGAGCGGTGCAGGCCCAGGGTGGCCCAGTAGATGGCGTGGCTGTTGACGTTCCGCCAGTCCAGCGGGCCGTACTTGACCATCAACTGGAGCATCCAGTCGGGGTCCATGCGGTACTGCTCGGCGAGCACCTTCCGCCGGGCGAAGGCCAGCACCTTGGCGCGGGCGGCGGCGAATGGCTCGGAGGACATCAGCTCGGCGATTTTCTCTTCGCCTTGGGCGGGGCCTTTGGGGGCCGGCTCGAGGGTGCCGGTCAGGGGGTCGGGGCTGAAGCGGTTGTAGTAGCGGAGGAAGTTTTCGTCGGGCTGGAGCTGAAGGGCGGCGAGCTTATCCAGGAAGGGCCGCAACTGCGGGTCGGCCTGGAGGTCCTGGAGGGTTTTGGGGGCGTCGGCGATTCGGCGGATGGCCTGGATGGCGTCGTTGGTTTCGCCGGTGAGCGGGGGGGCCCCGACGACCCAGTCCATTTCCTCGGCCCAGCGGCGCTTGTAGACCATGTGCATTTCGTCGGTGTACTGGCCCATCTTCTCGTGGAAGATGCGGCCCAGGGTGGCGTACAGGGCCAGCTCCTTGGGGTTGTAGTACAGGCCCTTGTCGCGGAGCAGCTTGATGCCGTTGTTGATCCACA